>NZ_VPDC01000040.1:0-9231 GCF_013417875.1 Acinetobacter sp. YH12219 | reverse complement strand
AAAAACAAGGCTTGCAGTTTCGAAAGAGATATCATGCTTTTTCTGATTCTTTCGATTCTTAGCCTCATCCCATTCAAAATACTGTTCCATAAAAAACATTCAAATTTGTATATACAATAATGTATCATAAAATTGTATCTCTCAAGTTGAGAAGCGTAATTTTTAGTCAAATTTATTGGCAAAACATTCCAAAACTGCTCATAAAAAAGCCGACTTGTTTCAAAGTCGGCTTTTGGGGCATTTTGGGGTTTTTCTGGTTTTATTAAGTATCTGATATTTATGTTAATATACAAGTGTATTGCGTATAACCGCCATTATGTTAAATGTATAACTTTATAAAGTGTTAATTTTAAAGTCTTCCAATGTTTTGCCTTTTTCTTCTAATAAATTATGAACAAACTCAGGCTCTAATTTCAGCATCAGTTCAATAGCATCATGGATTTTCCAAAATTGTAATTCAGGATGATCTATTATTTGGATTAAATGGTTTTTAATTAAAGGAATATATTCATCGTATTTTTCATCATCAATTAACCAAAATAAGCGACTAATATCAAATGGTTCTGTATTAGATATTTCTATAATCTTTTGTATAGGATGAAATATTTTTATTCTAGCCTGTTCACCAAATCCTAGATCAGCTTGGAATGCCCAATAACGAACAAAAGCTCTAAGTACATGCTGAAGTGTATCATCATAACCATGTAAACGATGATCTATATAACCAACTAATTTATTTTCATTTAATAAATTTACTAATGCATCAAAACCAGAGGATTGTCCCCAATTAGTCAGAAGTTTTGCTGCCTCAAATACAATATTTTCATCAGAAGAATTTAATAAATTTATGACTTGTTCTATACGATCTTCAGGAATATCTTCTGGATCTAAATCTGTTGCATCACATGCGTAATCTGCATGAGTAGGAACGTCATGCAGTAATACAGAAATTTCTTTATTCATTAAGCCACTCATTAATAATTATCTTAAGATTTTCTAAAATTAACATAATACACCTTATACGAAATGCTCTTTTTATTCCTTTAAAAATCAATTTCTTATATACTATTAAAAAGCCCATTCCCCCTCGAATGGGCTTTTTTAATGATTTGTCACGTTCCACGCTTACTTATTAAGCAATGTTTCACGACTTTGATTAGCTCAGTTGAATAATGCCCTTAGCAATTCAGCCTTTAAAATCTGTTTCAGTTCGCAGAGCCTTAAAAATACGTTTCGCTGTTTCCTCACGAACCGATTTTGGATCTCGTAAAATATTCGAAATCCATACTGCAAATGCTTGATAATCCTTATTGCCTGCAAGGTCACTGATGCTGTGTACATTTGATAAAATCGAGCTGTATGTACTGATTTGGCTATCAGACATTTTGCAGAACATATCGAGTGTGTTCGGATCTCGCCCTGTTTCGATTACATTCGGCTTTGGCTTCTCTTTAACTGTGAACTTAAAGCCAACAACAGACCGCCCTTGCTTTACATTCTCATAGCAGAGATCGATATCTGTACTTGTTGTGATCTCTGTTAGTGATGGGACAATCACCCGTTTTTTTAGGTTGCTTAGGTCTTGGTATGAAGTAGGCAATCCCAATTCTTGGTTTAGATCTTCTAAGGACATAATAAATTGCCCCATTGCTTGATATTTTTTAGCTAGATGATAAATATCAAAAGAGTAATCCTTCTTCAAATTAAGCACGATATTTTTTTTATATTTGGTATATGGATTCAATTTATCAAACTGCGTAAGCATTAGTAGAACGATATCGGGAAAGCGGATAGAAATCCCCCCATTTTCATATGTGCAGTCGATAACCCAATTAGATAAAACCTTTTTTCCTTTTTCATTTCTATAAGAAAAATAGCGTTTAATTAATGCTTTGCTTGCTGCTTCTAGTTGCACATATGCTGACCGTGTTTGTATCCCACACTCTTTTGCAAAATCGTCCACCGTTATGAAAATGGCATCCTTTTCTGTAATCGCTTGTGTACGTGCAATCGGACTAGCAAGAATTAACAAGCGTTTTTCATCGATATTCATACTTTTAAAGCATTCTGAGATGTTGTTCTGCATCACAACCCACGAAGGAGGATAAGTTTTTTTATGTTCCATAAAATCACAAGTTATAATAGTACGTTATCTATAGTGTACTTGATAATAACCACATAAAACCACAATGTCTATAACAGCACCTACATATTGCGGATTTAACAATGGTTTACTGCTCAAAAATTGATTCAGAAATTTGTACTTTTTTTTAATAAAATGCAATTAAGGTACGTTGTATTTGTTGTACCTTAATTTAGATGAAATGCTTAACAATGGTTTACTGTTCAAAATTTGTTTTAGAAATTTTTACTTCTTAATAAAATGCAATTAAAGTACGTTATATATATTGTACTTTAAATTCAGACAAAAGTACTTTCTAATTCAGACAAAAGTACTTTTTTAACCGCTAATTTTCAGACAAAAGTACTTTCTAATTCAGACAAAAGTACTTTTTTAACTTCCAAAAGCTTTGCTATACGTGGCTTTGAGTGGTGTCTAAAAGTATTTAAAAGCTTATTAAAAGAATAAAAAGGAGCAGGGGAGTGAAAAACTGCCCTATGGCACTCGCTAAAGCTCGTGACATTTTGACCTCGCTTTGCTCGGTCTGAGGGGCAGTTTTTTGGTTAATATTGTTTGTAAATTCTAAAAGCAGAAGCAACTATGGATTCGCTTCGCTCATAAGTTTTTTTATGCTCGCTGCGCTCGGTCTAGGCGCAAAGATCAGCATGTGATGAAATACCAAGTTGAAGCAGGTTATTTTTAAAAGCGGTTTTTCGGGGAGTCTAGGCGCAACTTTTCAGTGTGTCGCTCGTAGACACTCGCTAAAGGAGATCTGACATGAGCAAAGATAAAAAATTCGAGGATTTAGTTTCTCTCTCGATGAAGAACTTTGATCAGCCTTTCAAATATTTCAAACTCAATGAACGTGGTGTCTTTTGTGAAGTAACTTGGCAAGATTTTTTTAAAAACTACGATGACCCAACAGGTTTAGAAAATTTTATGGTAGATCGTGAGCAAGATACACCAAGAGATGTTAGTTTATAGAGCATGGTTTGCTGTATTTGGTGTTTTAATGGTTTATCCTATGCCTACCTATAGGTTTTGATTCAAAGTGCCTTAAAACGCAAATGGTGCGATTTTAAGACATCACCTGTAAGCCAAGTTTTGCAATTCTGCTTTATGGTGCTTGATCACACGCCTAGCCGTATGCGTGACAACTCTTTTGGTTGCTTCATCATGTCCAAATTTGATGGGCAAGACAGTGAAAATAGGGCGCTTTATCCGATTATCAGTTTTAAAGTCTATCAACCGTTTATTCATAAAATTCCTCTTAAAGCAACCCACCTCGTTAAGACTTTCTGTTGGTTAAGAAAATCCGAGGGGGTTTAAATTGCTTATAACGTATGCACCGTAAAATTTTGTCGAAGTGCTGATTGCCAACCAACCAACACCAAACTTTAAAACGCTGAATTTATTCATAAAATCAGAAAATATTTATCCTATGGTGGATAACAACCTCGAAAAACAATGTCTTCAGAAGTTTAGTTTAGTCCGAGCGACCAACTCGAACAGCAGGGGAGACCAATCCCCATTTAACCTTTTTGATTTCCCTGTGGCATTAAATCCACAGCCTTCAAGCACTGTTACCATGCAAGAAGTAACACACTCAACTACAGTCCCCTGTAGCCTCAACATCACTTTTTCGCAAAACCACGATTCCCTTAACAAGCCATTTCTGACAACGGTAGCTATGGTTTTTTAACCAACTTTTGATAAAACAACTCAAAAGAAAATTCATATTCATCATTAAATTTATCTGTAATTATAGATCACTATCTATTTTACAAATAAAAACAACAACTTATTCCGAATAATTACAGTACAATTTCGGTAAAAATCTACCTTATATGCGCTACTAAAGATCGCTCCAACACATCTATGCCGATAACTAAAAATCAGTTATTCAAAAACCTAGGTGACAAAACCTAATGACATAAAAGTGCGTCCCAAGTTATCAATTGAAGTCTTAACAAGCAGTACGCTTATTCACTCTCTTTCTTGCCCTTTTCCTTGCTTTTACATACGCAGTTCCAAAATATGTATTACGCAGGCTCGATACCTTGGTATCAATATCTACAACTAGATAAAAAAAGAATCACCGTGAGTAAAGCACTTACTTTGCAGCATGGCTGAAAATTTTACTTCTCAGCTTTTACACGTTTAAGCTATACATCGACCTTTAAAGCCAAAGTGGAATGTCGTCACGACAAATTCACCACTCGACCAAAAAGTGCCACTCTCGCCAGCTTTCACCTTGATCGCCTGTATCCTCTCGAATACCGCAGAAGCCATCGTGTGTGCCACGCACCTCGCCAATCCCTTTCAAATCAGCGAAGAACGGTAGTTATTAACGCTACTCTCCATCATTGGATTTCACTCACTATTTCTTCAAAAGCAGGATTTCGGCCCTTTCAGCCTAGTTAGGAATTCTTAGCCAATAGCTCTAACTTAACTTCCTAACGCCAACATTCTCAATGTTTCCATTGATTCTGTGATTCCGTTTCCTTGTCGCCCAACTTCAAGAACCAAAACAACTATGAAGTGGATTGAGTAGAATTTGAGGGTAGGCAATAAATTGCCACCCCTCATCAGCCCTCATCAAAACGTACCGAGCCACAGTTAAATGGCAGTCCGCTTCGTCAAGCAGTTTTCAGGCTGTCAACCTTTCCACTGTGAGCTGTTGAAAATCAAAATTTTTAGTGTGCCTAACGGCACACTAAAAAACGGTCAAAGGTCTTTTAGGTGCGTTGGTCAGACACACTTCACAACTGATGAAAAAATCATAATGCACAAAAAATATGCTGTCTAGGTGCGTTTGCATGGAACTACTTATTACCCTCTTACAAATACCGTCTAGAAGTCCTTAAAACTTGCTTCGCAAGTTCACCATAGCTTCGCTATGGAAAAAGCAAAAAACAGCTTAAAATCAAAAATCCTTTTACTCGATTACAATGCTAGTTTTTGATCAAAAAACAGCGTATTTTGTGAATTAACCCTTGATAACAATTATTGGAAATATTTTGGATGATAATTTTTAGTCCACATACAAAATTTACGATGCAACGGCTTGCCGATCATGTTGCTAATGGTGCGTATTTTTATTTCGGCTTTGAGTACGACAGTTCTAAAAAATCTATTGAATCCGTCTTGGAGAAGATGACAGAGCGTTATGAATTGGGGATTTCACCAAGACAGCGTTCTTACCGCCTAGAAAAGGGTCATCCGATTTGCACGATGATCGTGCAAAGAGATGTTTTTAATGAAAATAAATGGTTTCTGTATTGCTTATTCACTACGCCTACAAGTAGAGATTTCAATACTTTCAACGGTATCGAGATTAATAAGCTTGCCAAAGAATCGGAGCGTTTAAAAATCGAGAAACTAAAAGAGAAGTACAAAGGCTTTAAGTGGGATCTCGATTCAATCTCAGCAGAAAAGACCTTGATCTCAGATTACTTCAAAGATAATGAGCCAAAACAATTTGTCTTAAAAAATCCGATTGCTGTCAAACCCACTGCCCTAGTGACTATGGAGCTTTTCAGAGATACGCATAAGACTTATAAACAGCTCATCTTGGGTGATGAAAAAGATTACAAAGACCGAGTAAGGGCTTATACGTGGACTTGGCGATATACAAAGCAAAGTATTGAAAAAATTAAAACTAAATTTACTGATTCTATTAATAAATTGGCTAGTCAAAAAAATAGCTCTCTAGCAGAGAAGAACCGAGCCGACATTAAAAATCTATTCCTGATGGTGGAAACATGGTCTGTTTTCAAAGCAAGCCGTTCCCAAGCAGGGCAGATCATCCATTTTGCACAGCGTTTTTTAAAGTACAGGTCTAAGAAGCAGAAAACATGGATGCAGATGGAAATTGCTCCACCACATTTGACTTATCTGCCACGATTGCCGACCTATGCTGATACACTCCAAGAGTATAAATTTCGCCGATCTATATTTGATGAGGATGGTATAGAAGTGCCTTTAGAAATTATAAGGGAATATCATCGCACTTTTGACCATTTCCCCCTTAAAGCTTATATAAACGAGATGAAGGAACAGCATAAAAATAGCGGATTGATTATCCAAAAAGCAGATGAGCTTTACTTACAGGTGCTTGAAGATGAGTAAATCCGCTAAGAGAAGCTATTAAATACGGACTTTGAATAGGTTCTAACATGCAAATTTCGTATAAGAGGTTTTATGTTAAATTTGGGCATGCTATTGACAATAGCATGCCCATAATGTTTACAATAGCATGCCTTGTTCTAATGAGTAGCTCTTTTATGTTCTCTTTTTCTAAACCTAGTATTATTGAAAATACTGCTGTAGATATACTAAAAAATCATCCTAATGGTTTGTTATCTACCGAATTAGTAAAAATGATAAAAGAAAAAGAACCTACTAAATTAACAGGGAAAAATCCTATTAAATCTTTTTATTCAATAATTTATAGAAGGGAGAAAAAAAGAGAAATTTTAAAGCTATCTACCCTATTTATTATCAGACAAGAAAATAAACAACTTTTATATAAACTAAACGAGGAATCTAAATAATGAAAGTTCCTCATGTTTTACCCTATCAAGGTAGTAAAAGAAAACTAGCAAATCAAATTTTAGATCTTGTTGATTTTAAGATAAATACGTTATATGAGCCATTTGCTGGATCCGCAGCAATCACCATTGCAGCAGCCAATATAGCACTGGCTGAAAAATATATATTCGGTGATAAGTTGGAAGTAATTTCTGATTTATGGGAATTAATTATCAATGATCCTATTGCAATAAGCCAAAAATATACATCTATTTGGAACAATCAGTTAGATGATCCAACAGGGTATTACTATGATATCCGAAGCCAATTTAATGAATCACATGACCCATGCCTTTTTCTATATTTAGCTGCAAGATGTGTAAAGAATGCTGTTAGATTTAATAGCTCAGGTGAGTTTAATCAGGGAATGGATAAAAGACGTTTAGGAACTAATCCAGATAAAATGACTAAAGAAATTTTAAAAGCTTCAGAACTTTTAAAACATAAGACTGAAATTAGAAAAGGTGATTTTTCTGAAATTATAAAAGATGCTTTACCTAGCGATTTAGTTTATATGGATCCTCCTTGGCAAGGTACAAGCAACAAGGCAAATCCTAGATATGCTCACTTATTAGATTTAGATGAGTTAATAGCAACCTTTGAAGATCTGAATAAAAGACAAATACCTTATATGGTTAGTTTTGATGGGGTATGTGGTGATAAAAGTTATGGAAAAGATCTTCCAGAGCATTTAAAAATGAAAAAATTATTATTAAATGCAGGAAGATCTACACAATCTACATTGTTAGGAGGTGATTCGATAACTTTAGAGTCTCTTTATCTATCAGAAGCATTTTTAGATAAATCTAATTTTAATGACCACGTATCAAAAACTCTTTCAATGTCAAACCCTCAGCTTGAGCTTGTTGTGTAATTTCTTCTAACTTTCGAACTTCCTTTTCCCCTTGAAAAACTAAATCTACTCTTTTTTCATGCCTTAATGCTACATGGGTATATTCTTCAGGATATGCCCAATAGCAAGTTTTACAAGTATTTAAGTCTCGATTAACTAGCAAATTCGTACAGTGTTCACATTCCCAAGATTTTTGTCTTTGAGCAGAAGCACTGAGCAACATAAAATGTTCAGGAGAACGTTCTGTTCCTGATGTTTCACCAGCCACTTCATACGGTATTCTATGGTCAATCTGTAGATATTTAGAATCATAGCTTTCTAATGTTATGGCACATTTTGAACCATATTTGTCTATTAATTTTTGTTTAAATGCCTTTGAAAAGATAACTCTTCCACCTAGTTTATTATCTTGAATATCATCTGGATTGCCGAAGATATAAGCTCCTATACTTCTGCCATTGGAACCCATGACCTTGATGGTTTCGAGAGGAATACCTTGCTCACGAACATCACGTGCTGCTCTAGGAGGGTGGTCATAGCCATATATATTTTTTAGCTCTTCTGTGGAAATTGAACCATATTTAATAATATGCTCAATGACTGTTTTTGCACGTTTAGCAGTAATTTTCTGTGCGTGAGCTAGAATTCTTGGATCTATTGAAGTCATTAAAATATGAATCCATTTTTTAAAAACGCTATCTTTTCATGGATATGAGTATTTTTCCTACAAATAAGTTTTTTTCTCTAGTTTTTTTTCAAAAAACAATTAAATAGCATTCTATAAGTTTGATCTATATCTTACATAGTCCTTATAATATGAAAATATTGCGGGAATAGCTCAGTTGGTAGAGCATAACCTTGCCAAGGTTGGGGTCGGGAGTTCGAGTCTCCTTTCCCGCTCCAGAATATAAAAAAAGCCTCAGTTTTTGACTGAGGCTTTTTTATTAATTAATGGAATTGACCTCTCATTCCATTAATTAATATTTCTAAAATTAACATAATACACGTTATACGAATCTAAAAATGGGAGCATAAGCTCCCATTTTTATTGATGATTTTTTAATTCTTTGAGCATAGCATCCCGTAGAATTTCATTCATTCGTGTTTGATAACCTTTGCCTTGAGATTTAAACCATGCAAGTACATCAGCATCTAAACGAATGGAAGTCTGTTGCTTCACTGGACGGTAGAACTGATTATGGCGTACAGCATTGCTCCAGTCTGTAATTTCAGGAATATCTGATAGATCTAGCTGATCATCAGGAACAGTGCCTTTAGCAAGCAAGCGTTGAATTTCAGCATCTTGCTTCTCACCAAATTTCTCATTCAGCTCTTTGCGTGAGTATCTAACCATGCTCATATTTGTTTCGCTCCGCTTTAGTGACTTGCCTTGCACTAATGATTCGTATGATTTCACAGTCATCTTCATCAAAAATGGTGTGAGCCACCAATAACATTAGTACGCCTTTAACTCGTCCAATGGTTTGCCAACGTTCTTCACCATCGGTATGTCTATCTTGGATTGAAATCCGTAATGGATCTTCAAAAACAAGGCTTGCAGTTTCGAAAGAGATATCATGCTTTTTCTGATTCTTTCGATTCTTAGCCTCATCCCATTCAAAATACTGTTCCATAAAAAACATTCAAATTTGTATATACAATA
>NZ_VPDC01000039.1:0-10448 GCF_013417875.1 Acinetobacter sp. YH12219 | reverse complement strand
ACAAAATAAATTTTGTGATTCAATGCGCTAAATCTAATTTGGGTAAAAAATGGGTACAGGTAAAACGCTATTGACTTTATGGTTCACTAAATCAATAGCTTAGGAGTTGAGTTCAATTGACGCCATCACAGCTACTTTACTAAATATGGCTATGTATTACGTTATTGATAGCTGGAATGTTAAAGTCTAAAACGTGTTATTATTTCATATAAGATTTTGAAATATATAAAAATATAGGTTTATTTTTGTTTGTTTGTTTGTTTGTTTGTTTGTTTTTTTAATCAATATTATGAAAAAATTATAACAGTAAGAGAAATTAATTTAATAAAAATGGTGTGCTTTTTTAATTTGGTGTGTTGTAACTAAATTTTCATATATATTTAACTAGACATTAATTATTCGATTCAAAAACTTTTCTTTAATCTGGCTTGGAGAATGGAATTGCTTGTTATTCGCTATAAGC
The DNA here is from genome assembly GCF_013417875.1 of Acinetobacter sp. YH12219. Taxonomy (NCBI): domain Bacteria; kingdom Pseudomonadati; phylum Pseudomonadota; class Gammaproteobacteria; order Moraxellales; family Moraxellaceae; genus Acinetobacter; species Acinetobacter sp. YH12219. The sequence continues at coordinate 9,985 of NZ_VPDC01000039.1, read as the reverse complement.
CTTGGATCATGATCATACTACTGGTTTTAGCTGTCAGTTTTGCTACATATCGCTGGTGGCAAGGACCATTGCTGCCTAGTTATGAAGTCGTATCTAGTCCATTGATTCAAACAGTTGTCGCTTCAGGACGGGTAGAGAAAGTATCTCGGACTCAGATTGGTAGTGAAATTACAGGGGTTGTTCTTGAGCGATTGGTTCAAGAGGGAGATCGGGTCTCTCGAGGGGATATTCTTTTAGTACTGAAATCTGATGAAATTTCAGCGCAAGTGCGGCAGGCAGAAGCTGAATTAAAAGAACTCGAAACCACTAGACGCCCGCAAGCAGAAGTTGATTTAGCGAATGCCAAAGTACAATTAGAACAGGCTCAAAGAGAGACGTTACGCAGACGAAATACCGAATCAGGAATATTATCAGCAGAGGAAAGGGAGAAATCGATAGAGGCAGAAAGACTCGCCCGTAATAATTTGGAATCAGCTCGATTAAAAGTTGCTTCACTTGCCCCAAATAAAGTTGAAGAGACAAAATTACGCGAACGACTCGCTGCACTACAAGCGCAACTTGCCAAGACCAAAATTCGTGCAGAAGTTTCAGGTATTATTTTAACGCGTAATGTTGAGCCAGGGGATCTGGTACAACCGAGTCAGACTCTCTTCACTATTGCACTGGATGGTGCGACTGAAATACGAGTGCCATTTGATGAACGAAATTTACCACTGTTGGCTTTACAACAAAAAGCCGCAGTGATTGCAGATGCCTATCCAAATCAATCTTTTCCTGCCCATATTAATTTTATTGCTCCAAGTATTGATGCTCAACGTGGCACAGTAGACGTCCGATTAACAGTTGATCCAGTCCCAGGTTTTCTGCGTCAAGACATGACGGTATCGGTAAATGTTGAAACCAACAAGCGCGAGCGAACCTTGGTCATTCCAAATGATGCTTTAAGCAGTATAAGTGGCAACAAGGCTATGGTCATTTTAGTAAGAGATAGAAAAATTCAACGTCATCCCATCACACTGGGTTTACGTGGTTTGGTCATGTCGGAAGTTGTAGCTGGATTGAAAGAAGGTGATCACGTCCTTACCGATGCAGAATCAGTGCTTAAAGATGGAACTCGTGTCCGAATAGAGAAAACTAAACCTGTTTTCCAGAGTCAAACGGATCAGAAAAATAGCAAAAATGAATTACCGGTGAAATTCGATTGAAAAACTTTTTTAGGCGACTTTGGACCGAGTGGACCATCGCAATCAGTTTTTTGCGAGAGGGTCGCACACAGTCGATGATGATTACCATTGGCGTCGCGGTGGGGGTAGCCGTCATTGTGTTCATTAGCGCCTTAATTCAGGGTTTACAATCGAATATTGTAGAAAGAACTTTAGGGACACAGGCGCATATTCGTTTGCTCTCACCAGATGAGGTGAATCGTATTGTGCCACCAGCAGCAGGAACACTTCAGTTGTTACAAGAAGATAAGCGTGCACAACGCTTACGTTCTATTAATAATTGGCAGGAGATTACTGGGACTTTAGATCATTTACCGGTGTTGACTGCGGTTTCTCCTGTGGTCTCAGGCCCTGCATTTGTACAGCGCGGAGATGCGATTCAATCTATTGCATTGGTTGGTATCAACCTTGAACGTTATCAACAGATTATTCCGTTGAAGCAATATATGGTGAGTGGTGAATTACAGGTCAGTGCGGATAATGTATTAATTGGGCGTCAATTAGCCAAAGATTTGGGTGTGCAAGTTGGGAGCAAATTAAGATTAGATACCGGGCAACAGAAAAATGCAGTTGTGAACATCTCTGGAATATTTGAATTGGGTGTGCGTGAATTGGATGCGCGCTATGTTTATCTGGATTTGAAACAGGCGCAATCTTTACTTAATTTGCCGGGTGGGGTGACCGTGATTGATCTGACGATCCAAGATATTTTTCAGGCGGATCAAGTTGCCTCACAAGTTGGACGCCTAACTGGCTTAAAAGCAGAAAGCTGGATTGAAACCAATGCTCAATTAATGAATGCGATTACCGCTCAAAGTCTTTCTACAAACATGATTATTGTTTTTGTAGGGATTTCAGTCGCTTTTGGCATTGCCAGTGTGATGTCGGTGAGTGTGGTGCAACGGACTCGGGAAATCGGTATTTTACGTGCGACGGGGGCGACACAAGCACAAATTTTAAGAGTTTTCTTGTTTCAGGGAGCAATTTTTGGTCTGCTTGGTTCGATGCTTGGTAGTGTAGTCAGTTATGGTTTGATCTGGGGATTTAATCAGTTTGGTCCCGGCTTGTTTTATATTTCGATTTCAATCAAGCTTATCTTGTCGGCATTATTCTTGGCGACAGTGACAGGTATTTTGGCTGCTGCAATACCATCCCGTCGGGCTGCTGCACTTGATCCTGTGGAGGCAATTCGTCATGTTTGATCCATCTCAGGAAGTACTGCGTTTAGAAGCATTGCGAAAGTCTTACAATGTTGGGCAGCCTAATGAAGTGGAGGTATTACATGGAATTGACCTGTGTATTCAACGGAATGACTTTGCTGCATTAATTGGTCCTTCTGGTTCAGGCAAAAGTACTTTACTGAATATTCTCGGCTTATTAGATCAGCCTAGTCGTGGTGAGTTGTACTTGTTGGGGCAGGCTACAAGCCGTATGGATGATACGGCTCGGACAGCATTACGAGGCAATAGTATAGGTTTTGTGTTTCAGTTCCATCATCTTATACAGGCTTTTACTGCCTTACATAATGTACTCATGCCATTAATGCTGAAGCAAGGCAAGCCAGATCAATTTGCGTTGCAATATGCCCATGAATTATTGACCGCCGTTGGCTTAGATAAGTTCGCTGACCGTAAACCGAATGAGCTTTCTGGGGGGCAGCAGCAGCGTGTGGCGATTGCACGTGCACTGATTACTCAGCCTGCGCTATTGTTGGCCGATGAGCCGACAGGTAATCTGGATACTCAAACTGCTGCGGAAATGTTTGAATTATTTCGTAAAGTACATCGCGAACATGACTGTGCAGTCCTTTTGGTGACTCATGATCCTAGATTGTCGGCAACCTGTGATAGAACCATTAATCTGGTGGATGGGAGAATTCAGAGTGATTCCAAACACGAGATGAAATGAGTGCGAATGTGGGTTACTCTTCTGGGAACAGCAGTTCAAAGCAGATGCCTTCTGCGCTATTGACTGCCTGATACATTCCCTGATGAAGCGTCATAATAGATGCCACAATCGATAGGCCTAAACCACCCGTTTGATGAGGGCTTTGTCTGCTGGAACTGCACTGATAAAAACGCTCAAAGAGATGAGGCAAATGCTCAGGAGCAACTTCCAAACCACTGGTGATCACAGATAATGTAATCATCTGCATATTATTAATGTTCTTTCTGTGGCTAAGCACATAAATAGTTCGGTAATTGCTGCCGTGAATGAGCGCATTTAATATTAGATTATACAGCGCTTGTTGTAACAGTTCAGGATCTGCCGATAGCTCAGTCGCTTCAAGCCTTAAAACAAAATTGCAGTGTTGTTCTTCAGCTTGATACTCGAAAATACTGAATATATTTTCTATAAATGATTGAAGTTGAATCTTCTGTTTGTTTAAGCAAACTTTGTGTGCATCTGCGCGGGCGAGAAATAACATGCTGTCAATCATTCGTTTTAAACGTTGATAGTCCTCCAAGTTGGAAATCAAGAGTTCCTGATACTGTGCGGGACTACGTTCATTCATGAGTAAAATTTCGGTTTGCCCGATTAAATTATTCAATGGGGTTCTAAATTCATGGGCAATGTCTTCAGAGAAGCGATTCAGTTGGCTATATCCCATTTCAATACGGTCAAGCATGGCGTTGATATCGGATGCTAGTTGTTCAATCTCTTGAGGGGGATGAACCAGATTGAGTCGCTGCTCAAGTTGCTGAATATTAATGGCATGGGTTTGTTCTCGCAGAGTTCTTAATGCGTTCAATCCCAGACGGCTAGCAATGGCACAGAGTATGAAAATCGCCAAGATACCTGTGAAAACATAAATGACAAGGCTCTTTTGAAAAGGTGCAATGATGCCTAAACGTTCAGACCACTGTTTGCCTGCAATTAACAGATACGGCTGGCGATTAATTTGAATAGTTTTCCAGGCAATGCGGGTGGGATAAGCATGCGCCGATAAATCTTGGAATTGAATTTGGGGCTGATGGGTAAATTCAGGTAGAGGAATGCCAAGAGGATTAATGCTGATCAGCGCCTGATCACCCTGAATCAATAAAAACAAATTATCCTGATTTCCCAACATGTTTTGATACAGCTTCGGGCGAGCGATAATCTGTTCAATATTGCTACTGTCTTGTAGTAATATTTCCAGTCGCTCAATTCGCTCAATCAAAGCCCTATCTTGCTGAGCAATTAAAATCTGGTTGATACCCAGATAGGTCATAAATGCTACACCGCACAAGACCATTGCAGCACACCCTGTAACCAAGAGTGTTAATCGGAGTTCTAGCGAACGAATCGGTTTCAACATTATTTCTCTGCCGAAATTTTATAGCCCAAACCGCGAACAGTATGAATTAACTTTATATCATGTCCCTCATCAATTTTACTACGTAAACGCCTTACCGCTACATCAATAAAATTGGTATCGGTATCAAAATTGATCTGCCAGACTTCAGAAGCTATTTGCCTGCGCGTAATAATTTCATTCGGATGGCGCAGCAGAAAGCGCAAAAGGTTGAATTCTTTTCTACTGAGTTCTATCGACTGCTCGTTACGCCAGACTTTATGATGGATCAAATCCAATTTCAGATTGGCAATTTCTAATTGGTTTTCCTGTGCATACTGCTGGCGCCTAAGTAGACTTTTAATTCGGGCCAGTAATTCAATATAAGAAAAAGGCTTGGCCAGATAATCATCGGCGCCCAGTTCCAAACCTTTGACCCGATCAATCACCTGATCTTTTGCTGTAAGAAAAATGACCGGAATTTGGGAAAATTGTCGCAAGACTTTCAGGACTGCCCAGCCATCAATATCGGGCAACATTACATCTAATATGACTAGGCTATATGCATGCATCTTTAACTTTTCCAAACCTTCTAGTCCTGAATGGACGCATTGCGCCTCATAGCCAGATTCATTTAACCCTTTAACCAGATATGAGGCGATCTTCGCTTCATCTTCGATAATTAGAATACACATTTTGTTCAGACTCATTTTAAAGATGACAACTTTGTAATGTGATTGTCATCCTTCAAATCATTCAGGTTGTATAAGATTTTTAAAACTTAATTCAGGGCAATCATGATGAACAAACTCAAAGGGCTTATTGCAACAGTAATGCTGATGAGTAGCAGTACTTTTGCACAATCCGTTCAATTCAATCAAGTTTATTCACTTGATTCTCAGTCAGCACGAACTCTTACGGATGCTGCGGTGACTGCGTGTCAAAAAATACAGCACAATATCGCTGTGGTGGTGGTGGATCGGGGCGGAAATACGTTAATGGCAAACAGGCATGAAACTGTCGGACCGCATAATTTGGGCGCAGCTGAAAAGAAAGCCTATACCGCCTTATCGACCAAAACGGCGACTATGTTGTTAAGTCAAAATGCCAATGAAAACAAGGATGCAAAAAATTTAACCACCTTATCTAATCTACTGCTGTTGGGTGGCGGCCTACCTGTGAGTTATGAAAATCAGGTGGTCGGTGCCATTGGCGTTGCCGGAGCAGGGGGTGCAAAAAATGACCATTACTGCGCTGAAACAGCTGTTAAGTCTATTTTCAATCCTTAAGGAATTCATCATGTTTAAAAAATTATTGCCACTTTCAACACTATTGTTGACCTCAATGACTTTCGCACAAACTAACCCTTTAAGTGTGCATGTGTTGAATCTAGAAAATGGTCTACCCTCAGCTCAAGTCGAAGTGGTACTCGAAAAAAGTACTGGGAATAAATGGGTGAAGTTAAATCAGCAATATACTGGTCCTAATGGCCGTATTACTGGATTGTTTCCTGAAAATCAGAAGCTTGAAGCCGGTATTTATAAAGTTACTTTTAAAACTGAGGACTGGTTTAAAAAAAATAAGCAAGATACTTTCTTTCCTGAAGTTCCTGTAATTTTTAAGGTAGATGGAAGTGTCAGCCATTATCATATTCCTCTACTTTTAAGTCCTTATGGATATTCGACTTATAGAGGTAACTAAGACTTAACAGGGCTAGTTTAACTAGCCCTTTTATTCGTGCTGAGTCCGTAAACTAGAGAAAAATCACAAAAAATTCATGATTGTATTGTTATTCTTTTAGTCAGATTAAAGTCGATAAAGCTTATTGACGCTTCGTGATGATTAAAAACGAGAATGGTATGAATCAATTTTCTGAAGAGGACTTATCCAGAATTATAGAAATGGCTTGGGAAGATAGAACTCCTTTTGAAGCTATTTTATGTGAGTATGGTTTAAATGAAGCGGCGGTGATCCGCTTGATGCGGCAAAATATGAAAGCATCGAGTTTTAAAATGTGGCGTGGACGCGTCACCGGCCGAAAAACCAAACATCTGCAACTGCGTTCACCCGACGTGATACGGGCCTATTGTTCACGGCAATACAAGCGTTTCTAAGCGTTTGATTTTGACCGCTGTCTGGACTCACGTTTACATCGTTCAGAACAGTATCTGACTTCCTCCCAGCAGCGTTGCCATTTTTTGCGCCAAGTAAAAGGACGCAAACAGTGCATACAGATTTTTTCAGGAAAATGCTGTTTTTTCATGGTTTATAACTCATCAATCCGGCTAAGAAGTTGCTGGGCATGGCTGATAATCTGAGGCCGATCTTTAAGCTTGTCCAGCTGTCGATAGATCATGCACATACGTGGATGAGTACGGAATGTCGCTTCATCCCGGATCATGAAATACCAGTACAGGCTGTTGAAAGGACAGCTGTCCGGTTCGGTACGGGTTTTGACATTGTAGCTACAGTGCTTGCAGTAATCCGACATCTTATGGATATAATTGCCCGAAGCCCCATAGGGCTTGCTGGCCATTAAGCCACCATCGGCATGCATTACCATGCCCAAGGTGTTCGGTAGTTCTACCCATTCATAGGCGTCGGCATATACTGCCAGATACCACTCACTGATCTGCTGCGGGTCTACACCCGTTAACAGGGCAAAATTTCCAGTCACCATCAAACGCTGAATATGATGTGTATACGCATGCTGAAAAGTATTACGGAAACACTCAGCCATGCAGTTCATCTGAGTGCGGCCAGTCCAGTAAAATTGTGGCAACGGGGTTGAGTACTGCAGCGCATTGCGGCTGGCATACTCCGGCATGTACAGCCAGTAAATTCCGCGGACATATTCGCGCCAGCCGAGGATTTGCCTGATAAAACCTTCCACTGCATTCAGTGGTGCATGACCGGCATAGTAGGCCGTTTCTGCGGCATCACAGACTTCTCGCGGCAGCAGCAAGCCACAGTTTAGATAAGGCGAGAGCAGGCTGTGAAACAGCATGTCTGCACCCTGAACCATGGCATCCTGATAATCTCCAAAATGCGGCAAACTGTGGGTAATGAAATGCTCCAGTGCAAGCAGAGCATTGCTACGTGTGGTGGCCCAGCGGAAGTTGTCAAGGCTGCCAGCGTGAAGCGGAAACTCGCGCTCAACCATTTGCATTACATCCAGATCAATCTGATCGCGTTCAAAATGAAGTGTTGGAGGCAATGGTGGAGTGCCTGACCATGCCTTGCGATTGGCGCTGTCATAGTTCCACTGTTGTCCAAGCGGCTGCTGTCTCTGCATCAAATAACCGGTCTGTTTACGCATTTCCCGGTAAAAATATTCCATGCGCAACGTCTGGTAGCGGCTGGCCCAGTGCCGGAACTGCTCCGGGCTACAGAAAAAACGATCGTCATCCAGACACTGTACCGGCAGTTGCAGCTGCTGGCTCCAGTGCTTTTCAATCTGCTGCTGCTGGCGGTATTCCCCGCATCGGGTCATTACCAATTCTGTGACGGGGAACAGCAGTTGCTGTGCCTGTACGAAATCCAGCAGGCTACGAATCGGACTGCCGTACTGAAAAGCATGGTAACGTACACGCCAGCCTTCCGCTTTGAGCTCTTTGGCAAAATGCCGCATTGCGCTAAAAATCAGGGCAATTTTCTGCGGATGATGGGCGACATAAGTCGCTTCCTCAACCACTTCGGCCATCAGGATCACATCCCGGGTACGGTCTAGCGCTTTAAGCGTAGCAAGCTGATGATGAAGCTGGTCACCTAAAATTAAACCGAAACGCATAGCCCTTCCAGACCCGATCAAAGATAGTCTAGTGTAAAGCCAGACAGTTCAATTTTTTGTGAAAACACAGATCAGTCCACATGTTCAGTAAATTCAACCCGACCAGATGATCTGCTGACATTGCACATGAATCATGATTGCTACAATAACAGAGTGTTCATCTCTATAATGCTACATCCAGTTGATGAAATTCGCTTCGCATTATTCCTGAAGACATAATTGTTGTGAAAATTATGTGATTTTAATCAAAAAGATACAAATTATTATGGTTGTAATTCAGGAAGCGTGCGCTTAGTATCTAAAGAGAAGTTACTCTATGTAAGTTTCCTTAGTTTTGTCCCATACACCCCCATGTATGGGATTTTTTTTAATCAGTGGATGTCATGAGCATGCATTCAAAAGCGTATATTTTTAGACAGCAGCAATTAATGGTGGATGAGCATTTTCAGTTGCCGCTGGTCGCAAGACTGCAGCATGATCTGGATCTGTCGGAAAATGGCCAAGTCATTGCACGGGATCTAAAAGAAAATGAATTAGTACCTGAAGGCTATCAACTAGTCCCGATCCGGCAATTGGTGCAGGTCTGGAGCAGGCCACAGTTTGAACAAGCCAGTCGTGCTGTGCAATTGCTCGAGTGGCGCCGTAATCACCGCTTTTGCAGTAAATGTGGCCACCCGACCCAGCAGCACGTCAGTCACTATGCCATGGTCTGCCCATCCTGTGGTTATAACCAGTATCCACGTGTGAATCCTTGTGTGATCACTATCATTACTCGGGGTACAGATGAAATTCTGCTGGCAAAAAATGCCCGCAACAAAACCCAGATGTACAGCCTGATTGCCGGATTTGTCGAAGTGGGCGAAACCCTGGAGGAGGCGGTACGCCGTGAGACGATGGAAGAAGTGGGGCTACAGATCAAAAACATTCAATATCTGGCCAGCCAGCCGTGGCCGTTTCCCAGCAATCTGATGATGGCCTTCAGGGCAGAGTATCACTCGGGTGAGATTCAGATTCAGGAAGATGAACTGAGCGACGCGCAATTTTTCAAGTTTGATCAGTTACCCGAAATTCCCTTCAAGGGCAGTATTGCTTATGCCATGATTCAGCATGTGATGCATGGAACACCTGTTGCCGATGACAGCAAAGAATGGCTTTGAAATTTTGAACAAATATAGTGAGCATTCTCGCTCTTTTAAGGGCGAGTTAAGCCACTAGAAATTTAAAATTATTATATTAGTTATAAATAATATAAAGCTATAAGATATAAATATTTTTATATTATTGGCTTTGTTTTAGCTGTGAGTAGTTCATCGACTTAAATAATCTTGAAAATTTTTCCGCTAGAAGTACTTTGGAAAAACATTTCAAAACTGGGCCGAATATCTTCACCATCCACGGTAATATATTTGACATGGGAACAAGACTGGCTAGCACTAAAATTGCGCTCAACCGTGGCCTGAATAGAATATTTGATACCGAATTGGTCTTTTACATTTAGATTTTGTTTAAACATTATTTTACCTTTAACAAGATTATGGAGCGGCTGTTCAATTAATTAAGCAATATATTAGATCTCTTTCATAAATCAAAAAACGATCTTCTTTTTGGTTAATATTTGCACTCCGGATTTCTTAGCATTCGTGCATAATCTGCGGATGAAATACATCGATTCAAACAAGCTTTCTGATCCTCAGT
>NZ_VPDC01000038.1:0-10995 GCF_013417875.1 Acinetobacter sp. YH12219 | reverse complement strand
ATTGCTTATAACGACAATGAAGCGACTGTAGACCTAATATTTGCTCCAGCTGTCGTTCCATTCATCACCAGGTTAGAAGAGCAATTTACGAAATATGAACTACAACAAGTCAGTAGTCTTAGTAGTGCTTATGCTATTCGTTTATATGAGCTTCTAATTCAATGGCGAAGTGCTGGTAAAACACCAATTATCGAGCTACAAGAGTTCAGAAAAAAATTAGGTGTTCTTGATAATGAATATTTACGGATGGCTCACTTAAAAGAACGTGTGCTAGAACTTTCAATTAAGCAGATAAATGAACATACAGATATTTGTGTAAAGTATGAGCAGCATAAACGGGGTCGCTCAATATCTGGTTTTTCGTTTAACTTTAAACAGAAAAAAAAGGACTCTCCACCTCTAGTAGATAGAGATCCTAATACTTTAGATTTCTTTACAAAGATGACTGATGCACAACGCCATATGTTTGCCAATAAACTTTCTGAACTTCCTGAAATGGGTCGTTATTCCCAGGGAACTGAAAGCTATCCGCAATTTGCTATTCGTATTGCTGAGATGCTGCAAGACCCTGACCGAATAAAAGAACTATACCCATACCTAAAAAAAGTGGGATATATGCCATCAAATAAAAAGGACACCGTAAATGGCTAAGTTATCACTAAGTGAAGTATCTAAAAAATTTCATGTGGATAGATCAACCATTTACAGAGCTGTACGTAATGGACGTTTATCACGCTCCAATGATGGACAATTCGATCTAGCAGAGGTCATTCGATGCTTTGGAGAACCTGAGCAAACACCTCAAAAAATTGAATCATCTAAGCAAGAAGGTGATGAATCTACAAAAAAACTTATTGCCCATTTAGAAAATGAAGTCAAAAAATACCAAGAACGTGAAGAACGGTTAATGCAACAAATTGACCGTATGCAAACACTCATTGAGCTGAAAAGTGTTGCACCTGCCACAGCAGCACCACAACAAGATGCTACGGCATGCGACACTGACATGCCACAGCATGCGACAACACAACAAGACAATGATAATAAAAAGAATAATGCATTAAATATTGCAGAAAATGTGGCGGTGCCACAGCAAGAAACTACGGCATACCACACCCAAACGCTACAGCATGCCACGTTGCAAAATGTGGCAGTGCCACAACACAAAAAACGTGGCTTATTTGGCCGTGTGCTGAATGCTGTTTTTGATAATGACTAAGGGAGAAAGATCATGCCGAAACTGAAAGACATTGCCCTAGGCATTATTGTGGCCCCGCTGTTGATCCCGATCATGCTGATCGCATCGTACCAGGATAAAAAGGCGCTGAAAAAAGAGCTGGATGAACGCCAAAAAGGAAAAGACCAGGCATCCTGATTATTCAACTGAGCTAATTAAAAGTGTGGAACATTGATTAAATAGTAGGCGTGGAACGGTAAGATTCACGAAAAAAGCCCAACTCAGCTGAGTTGGGCTTCTTACTACACGATAAAGCTATGATTTTTAAAGTAATAAAAAAAGCATTTCGTATAAGGTGTATTATGTTAATTTTAGAAAATCTTCACTACTATTATTTTAAAATAAGCCTTATATCCAAGCATAAAACAAGGTTGTCTAGACTTCTTTTAACAGTAAAGTTATCATAAAACTGAATTTTATTTTTTAGGTAAGTTTATGCATTCTATCCGCATTCGTTAAGACACAACTATTTGCATAGTGACACTATTTTATAATGGTGGGCTTTTGTTGTGTCTTTAAGAATATATGCGGATATATAAAGTAAAAGTATGCTTAATTTATAAGTATGCTTTTAGTGCATAGTTTCCAGTTATAACTTAATTGACTAGCTATTTGTCCACCCTGTGGATGAATAGCTTTTTTTTTGGGAGGACACTGTGATGCTAGCTTTTGTTTTCACCTAAATCCTGTTTGCTGCATAAAAAATTTCAAGAGCTAAACAGGAGTAAATAAAAATGAGTTTAATTATTAAAGCGAGAAACATACGCTTGGATTATGCTGGGCGTGATGTTTTGGATATTGATGAATTGGAAATTCACTCTTATGACCGTATTGGTCTTGTGGGTGATAACGGAGCAGGAAAGAGTAGTTTACTCAAAGTACTTAATGGCGAAATTGTTTTAGCCGAAGCGACATTACAGCGTTTTGGTGATTTTGCACATATCAGCCAACTGGGCGGAATCGAAATAGAAACGGTCGAAGACCGGGCAATGTTATCTCGCCTTGGTGTTTCCAATGTACAAAACGACACAATGAGTGGCGGAGAGGAAACTCGTGCAAAAATTGCTGCCGCATTTTCCCAACAAGTACATGGCATTCTAGCGGATGAACCAACCAGCCACCTTGATCTCAATGGAATAGATCTACTTATTGGTCAACTTAAAGCATTTGATGGAGCATTACTTGTTATCAGTCATGACCGATATTTTCTTGATATGGTTGTAGACAAGATATGGGAGTTAAAAGACGGTAAAATTACGGAATATTGGGGTGGTTACTCGGATTACTTGCGTCAAAAAGAAGAAGAGCGACAACACCAAGCCGTAGAATATGAGCTGATGATGAAGGAACGGGAGCGATTAGAATCTGCTGTGCAAGAAAAACGCCAGCAAGCTAATCGATTAGACAATAAGAAAAAAGGAGAAAAATCCAAAAACTCTACCGAAAGTGCTGGACGACTTGGGCATGCAAAAATGACTGGCACCAAGCAAAGAAAACTGTATCAGGCAGCTAAGAGTATGGAAAAGCGTTTGGCTGCATTAGAAGATATTCAAGCACCAGAGCATTTGCGTTCTATTCGTTTTCGTCAAAGTTCAGCCCTAGAACTGCACAATAAGTTCCCGATTACGGCAGATGGTCTGAGCTTAAAATTTGGTAGCCGTACTATCTTTGATGACGCTAACTTTATAATACCGCTTGGCGCTAAAGTCGCTATAACTGGATCGAATGGAACAGGGAAAACGTCCTTGTTAAAAATGATATCAGAACGTGCTGATGGATTAACCATATCTCCAAAAGCTGAAATTGGCTACTTTACACAAACAGGATATAAATTTAACACGCATAAATCTGTGCTCTCCTTTATGCAGGAAGAGTGCGAGTACACAGTTGCGGAAATTCGTGCAGTATTGGCTTCAATGGGGATCGGAGCGAATGATATTCAAAAAAACTTATCCGACTTATCGGGAGGTGAAATCATCAAACTGCTTTTATCCAAAATGCTTTTAGGAAAATATAATATTTTGCTTATGGATGAACCAGGAAACTATCTTGACCTAAAAAGTATTGCCGCATTAGAAACAATGATGAAGTCCTATGCAGGAACTATTATCTTCGTATCTCATGACAAGCAATTGGTCGATAATATTGCTGACATTATCTACGAGATCAAAGACCACAAAATCATCAAGACTTTTGAGAGAGATTGTTAATGATAGCCAATCTAATCCGAACATTAATTATTGAACTCTTTAAAGGAAATTAAAAATGACAATTCAAGATATTCAATCACTTGCTGAAGCACACGGCTTGTTGCTTACGGACAAAATGAATTTCAATGAAATGGGCATTGATTTTAAGGTCGTTTTTGCTCTTGATACAAAGGGGCAACAATGGTTGCTGCGTATTCCTCGTCGTGATGGCATGAGGGAACAAATCAAGAAAGAAAAACGCATTTTAGAATTGGTAAAAAAACATCTTTCTGTAGAGGTTCCTGATTGGAGAATTTCATCTACAGAATTAGTGGCTTATCCCATACTTAAAGATAATCCTGTTTTAAATTTGGATGCTGAAACCTATGAAATAATTTGGAATATGGACAAAGATAGCCCGAAATACATAACATCTTTGGCAAAAACCTTATTTGAAATCCATAGTATTCCTGAAAAAGAAGTTCGGGAAAATGATTTGAAAATTATGAAACCTTCAGATTTAAGACCTGAAATAGCAAACAATTTGCAGTTAGTAAAATCTGAAATTGGTATAAGTGAGCAATTGGAAACCCGCTACAGAAAATGGTTGGATAATGATGTTCTATGGGCAGATTTCACCCAATTTATACATGGCGATTTATATGCTGGGCATGTACTAGCTTCAAAGGATGGAGCTGTTTCAGGCGTTATTGATTGGTCAACAGCCCATATAGATGACCCAGCGATTGATTTTGCTGGGCATGTAACTTTGTTTGGAGAAGAAAGCCTCAAAACTCTAATCATCGAGTATGAAAAACTAGGGGGTAAAGTTTGGAATAAACTATATGAACAGACTTTAGAAAGAGCAGCGGCCTCTCCTTTGATGTATGGTTTATTTGCCTTAGAAACTCAAAATGAAAGCCTTATCGTTGGAGCAAAAGCTCAGTTGGGAGTTATATAATTTAAAAATATGATTGCTGAGAACTGCCTTGTTTTGAAACTTGGTTGGCTTTAATTAGTTTTTAGTATTCTTTATAGAAAATGCCTCGATCAAGGGGCATTTCTAACAATCATTTAACATAAAATTTCTTATGTGAAGTAACCTGAATGCAGCGGTGCCCCATTGGGGGCGCGTTGAGATAAGCCTCTTTTAGATAACTTTAGCAACTCGATAGACAGTTGCAACTCCACAATTCACTGCTTTGGCAATTTCTTCCTTAGTCATATTGCCAACTACTAGCAATTCTTTTATTCGTTTATGTTTAGCCTCATTTGCCTTCTTGCCTGTTGGTTTGTAACCCGAACGTGCCAGGCCCTGCTTAATACGTTCTATACGTTTCTCATTGTCTAGGCGGGCCATTGTTGCCAGAAGATCAATCAACATATTGTTGATGAGTTCCAAGATTGAATGAGTAATGCTGTCACTGGTTTGAATCATTTGGTAGGTAGTAGGAAGATCTGCTACGACTAAACGAAGTCCCTTCTCCTGGATCCTGCGCTTCAGCTCTTGAAAATCTCGTTGGGTTAGGCGTGATAAGCGGTCAATACTTTCAACTAACAATGTGTCACCTTGATTTGCTTCTGACAGTAGCTTATTCAATTCAGGTCGGTCTAACTTCGTACCACTATAGTTTTCCACGTACACAATGGTTTCACCCAAATTCAAGTTTTGGTTTAGATCCTGAAGAATCTGCAAAGCCCTTTCTGCATCTTGATCTTTAGTTGAAGCTCGTAGATAAATACGTGTATTCATTTCTATCATTTAATCTTAATTCTATTAGATTAATGATAATACTATCATTTAATTATTGCATTAAGTCTAATGATAGATATTGTATGCGATTTGGCTCGCTATCATTCAGGTATAGTCTTTTGATAAAAAAAGCATGACTAAAAGCCATGCCTTGGGAATTCGTATAACGTGTATTATGTTAATTTTAGAAATTCTAACCTATTAGGTAGTAGGTGAATTTTGTTGTGTTTCCTGAATTTCATCCCTTAAAGATAATATATCGCCTATCACTAGATAAGTATAAATTACATACCTATCAGCCTCTTCTCTTGTTGCAATAATATCATGTGATCCCTTTTGAGCCGCTTGAAAAATCGCATCTAACCTCTCACCTAAATATTTCATATGTGACCCTACAATTTCTTCAAATCGTTTTGAATTAGTATTTTCTTCAACATAAGCAATAAGTCTATTTATATAATTATCTGGTCCTAATTTAATTATTTTAGGTTTACTACTAGTTGGATTGATAACTTTATCATCTCTCGCTGGATATATTACATCTGCTGTATCTTGTAAAATTCTGCGGCAACTATGGACTGCATTAGACCAATCTTCAGTGTTATCAGAATTTAGATTCTCGTAAACAGATGCAAATTTTTGGACTGATAAAGGAATCAAATTTCCAATTTTTGAATCAACATTATTTCTTGTTCTTGAAAAAATATCTGAGGTAATTTTGGAATATTTTAATTCATAATTTTTATTAGAAACATATTCATAAAGAAATCCTCTTCTTTTATCTAATAACGTCGAAAGCTCTTGAATACGGGCTCTTAATTTTCTTCTTTCACCAGAGTTGCTAGTTACCCCAGTAGTAACATATTGATTAGGGTTAGCAGAACTAACTGAAACATTTGGATCAAATGCTACACGTAAACTTTCCTTTAAGGAATCCATTTCAGTCTCTGCCGCTCCTACGGAAATAAGGTCGGCTCTTTCTATCTCTTTTTCTACACCATCCTTAGTCTCTTTTAACTTATAAGTTCTATTAGCTTTTTGACATAATTTCCAAATATCAGCACTAACACCACTAGGAGTAGAAGGATATCCACTACTTTCAAATGAAAAAATTCTTTGATGATCAAAATCATTAAGTAATCTAGCTAATCTACTCGCCTTTAAAGTACAACTAACCAAAGAAGTATTAGCTAACTCTATTCCTTTCAAAATTTCTTCACTTAAGATAAAAGCTTCATCTAATGTTTTGCTATTGGTAGGAAATTCACTCAAAATAAATCTACTTAATATAAATTAATGACTTAACGAATATATATTAGAAAAAATTATTCTCACAACTTCTATTTAATATTAATTTCTTATTATTAGCCTCTAACTTTTAGAATATTTCCGCCATTTAACATAATGGTGCTTATACGAAATTCAGCGTTTCAGGCTGCCCAAAACCAAGTTTATTTCTTGCATAAATGTATCCTATAGGATACATTTTACTTATGTACTCAATATATACCACTGAAGTCTTTGATGACTGGTTCACCAAGTTAAAAGACCAACACGCAAAAAGACGCATACAAGTCCGAATTGATCGGGTTGAAGATGGAAACTTTGGAGATACTGAACCAGTTGGTGAAGGTGTCTCTGAATTACGTTTCTTCTTTGGACCAGGCTATAGGATTTACTACTGCAAACAAGGGCAAAGGGTTGTTATTCTTTTAGCAGGCGGAGATAAGTCTACGCAAAGTAAAGATATAAAACTTGCCCTGCAATTGGCACAAGATTTAGAGGAGGAGCTATAAATGGCTATTAAACTTCGCAAATGGGACAGTGCTGAGCATCTTAAAACAGAAGAAGATATGCAGGCTTACTTACAAGCATGTATCGAAGAATCTAATGGTGATGCCGCATTCATTGCTAAAGCTTTAGGTAACATTGCTAAAGCTAAAGGAATGGCTCAATTATCACGAGATACAGGTCTAGGCCGAGAAAGTCTTTACAAAGCACTTTCTGGTGATGTGAACCCTAGTTTTGATACGGTGATTAAAGTTGTAAAAGCACTGAATTTGCGCTTAGCAATTTAAAAAAAGTTATTAAAAAATGGAGCTTTAGGCTCCATTTTTTAATTTCGTATAACGTGTATTATGTTAATTTTAAAAAATCTTCATAAACGCTCTAAATTGGTCATGAATAGCTTTCTTTTGATACTATGTTATTTATCCTATAAACACTAATGTAATAATATTTATGAAAAAAATTCTTTTTTCTTTACTCATTTCCTCATTCCAAACTGTATTTGCAAATCCTTACATGGAGAATTACGAATTTACCGAAGAATATGAAGATATTAGGAATAATAAAGATACTATTTTTTTAAAGTCTAATGAAAAAGTTACAGTGCAATATATAAATGGAGTTGAAGAATATTATGATTATTTAAGTAAAGGTTATATAGCACTTGGTTATTCAACTTTTGTAAGTAATTCTGCTTCAAACCAAGAAGCAATAGAGCAAGCCAAAAAAGTTAAAGCACCTTTAGTTTTAATACTAAAAACTGTATTAGATCAATCTGTTAATATAAATGATGTTCAAAAAAAATCTACAACTCAGCTATTTTATAATTTTGATGCCAATTTCATGGCTCTTGATGAGAGTTATAAAAAAACCACTTTAGGTATTATTTTCAGGGATTTACCACATGATTTAGTTAAAAAACATGAAAGAAATACTGGCGTTTTAGTTTCATTAGTTTATATAAATAGTCCAGCATATCGTTCAAATATTTTAAGAAATGATCTCATTACTCAAATTAATGGTCGGGACGTTTGGAAAGATAATTTTATGACAATCTTGAATGAAGAAAAATCTACAAATCCTTTGAAATTTACAGTGATAAGAGATTCTACCTCTAAAATAGTTCCAGTTACTCTTGGCTGGTAAACTAAAGTTGCTGGACTTTGGAGAATGGATCTTTAGCTATTCTCCAAAGTATCAAGCTAAATCATATAAAATAAATTAAACCTAGTCATATTCAACAACCGCTGTATACATACATTTACATCTGTTTCCACAAGTTTTCAATGGTAATAATGGGGCATCATTCACAAGATAAACTTTTTGGGCTTTAACAGATTGAGGACATGCTTCTTCATCCACAGATAATTTTATTTTTTTTGAGCCTATATTTTTAGCTTGCTGTATATCTCTAGAAGACCATGATCTTGCCCTAGCATAAAACTCAGTATCAACTAAAAATTCAAATGGGTCGTCCTTATTAACTTCATTAATGTTAATAAATTTTAGATAGTCCTCACAAATTTTTAACCTTGTATTAAATCCAAATTCTTTTTTTTGAATAGCTGTTAATGGAGTACCAGTATTAAGAATTTTTTTTATTTCTATTCTTTCAAAAACCCTTAAATTCTTTTCAATTAAACTATTTATTTCATTTATTTTGTACTTATTTAATTCGGGATATGATGATAGCTTTTCAACGAAGTGCATCAAAAATTGATTTCGCAGTTCTTCTTCCTCTCTGATCATCAGGGGAGTGGGTGTAATATCTAAACTAGGCTGAACAGGAATTTTTTCATTCTTTTTAAACCATCCGAACATAAAAATCTCTTATAAAAATATTAGTTAAATACAAAATACCATAAATTTTTTAATGTCTTTCTTAATACTAATGTGTACAGAAAGAAACATACAGCCATGCCTTGAAGAAATTAAAAAATATATTCAAGCATAGCCGCTATAGCTATTTAACATAAAATCTCTTATACGCAGTGGCGGCTAACGCCACTATACAAGGCAACAGACCATACACTTTTTTTAAAACTTGATCTTGGATCTTACTTTAGTCAGTAGCTGATCAAGCAAATTTTGATTTTTGGATAAGTCCAACAGTAAGCCATTTAATTTTGTTTGGATCTCTTTCGGATCAGTCACCTCACCACTCATAAGATTTTTCAACAAACCACCAATCTTGTTGAAATCCTCCTTTATGCTACGAATTTCCTGAAACGATTGAACATCTATCAAACTTTTGGGCTGATAGCTTAAACCCAAATCACGTGCATATTGAGAAACCGATAAATTAGCCTGAGCAGCATTTGCTTCAATCTGCTTTTTTTCTTCATCAGTTACGACCACTTTAATGATCTTTTGGCGTATCCGTTTTGGCTTTTTCTTTTCATTCATTTTCATCATTTCCATTGTCATTTGGCTATGCCAAAAGCTCCGCAGGACAAGATTCCACGTTGAGCTTGAAAAGCGAATAAGCAGGAGTAATGGGTGTCAAAATGCTAGCATGTTGACCAACATTACACATCTTGCCTGTTTCACCCTAACTATGTTTCGCACTTAATCGCATATAATCGCACATAAAAAAGATGAAAAGCTTATAAAATCCTATAATCGCACTTAAAAGCACATAGTTGCATATAAAAGCTCTTGATCGCATATAATTGCACTTAATCGCATAAAAAACAGAAATGAGGAGATCTGAATGGTTACTCGACATGGCGCAAAAAAATTTATCACAGCGGCTTTGCCTGAAATAGAAAAACGGTTAAAAGCGGGATTCACCGTTAAAGAAATACATGCCGATTTACCCGATCTCGCCAACCATATTTCTTACAGTGCGGTATTAAGAAATTTGCAGAAAATGGGCATTAGCGAAAAAACGCCGCACCAGGGGAAAATACATAACATTGAAGCTCCAAAAAATGAAACTCATAAAGAAAAAGATCAACAAAAGTTGATGAATCAAACCCCTTCTTTTTCTTATGATCCGCATACAGCAGGAAAAGATTTTATTTAAAAAACCATATGCTCTTTAAAACGCCTTTAAATGCGATGACAGCTCGATTAATAAAGAAAGATACAGAACGAGTGTCTACGAGTGAAATCGCTGAAATTCGCGCTTAGACTCTCTGAAAAACAGCTTTTTAGGCTGTGAAGCCTAAATAAGCGTAAATCACATGCAGAAAATTGAGCCTAGATCGAGCGTAGCGAGTAAAAAAGCTTTATGAGCGAAGCGAATTCATCGTGCTTTTGCTTTTTATTGAAGTCACAACGAGATCAACCAAAAATTGCCCCGACGAATCGAGCGAAAGCGAGATTCAATAGAGTTTGAGCGTAGCGAAAACCAAGGGCAATTTTTCCTTACCTGGGCTTTTAATTATTTTTAAAGTTTTTAAATGCTTTTAGACATGCTGAAAGCCTTTATTTACAACACTTTCAAAGGATATATGTCCACGTTTACCTTGCAATATGTCCACGTTTACCTTGCAATATGTCCACGTTTACCTTGCAATATGACTACGTTTACCTTGCATAAGTCCACAAATAATATTAACGTGTACTTATACACAATAAAAAATTAGTGGCTATGAGAGATTTAGTTGTAAAAGATAATGCCTTAATAAATGCTAGCTATAACTTAGATTTAGTAGAACAACGTTTAATACTATTAGCCATTGTTGAAGCACGTGAAAGTGGTAGAGGTATTAATGCGAATGATCCATTAGAAGTTCATGCTGATAGTTATATCAATCAATTTGGCGTACACCGCAATACAGCCTATCAAGCTCTAAAAGATGCTTGTAAAGATCTTTTTGCACGTCAGTTTAGTTATCAAGAAAAAAAGGCTAATGGGAATATCAGAAATGTTATGAGTCGCTGGGTTTCTCAGATTGCTTATAACGACAATGAAGCGACTGTAGACCTAATATTTGCTCCAGCTGTCGTTCCATTCATCACCAGGTTAGAAGAGCAATTTACGAAATATGAACTACAACAAGTCAGTAGTCTTAGTAGTG
>NZ_VPDC01000037.1:0-13340 GCF_013417875.1 Acinetobacter sp. YH12219 | reverse complement strand
AAAGGTAAGACAGATCTTGGAATAAGAGAATGGGAGTGCATGAGCTGTGGTACAGCTCATGATCGAGATATAAACTCAGCTCTAAACATTCTTGCGCTTGGGCATAAGCGTCTAGCTGTAGGAATCATCCTCTTTTAAGGGGGTGAGGATGTCAATGAGATGAATTTTCAGTCTATAATACGGGGCTCTTATTAAAGCTTGGCTCTAGTCGAGATTTACTCTCTCTTACTTTAATCTCTGGAAACATTGCAATGAATGCGGCCGCTTCACAAGACACTCCTCTCGTTGGAATTATCATGGGTTCTCAATCGGATTGGGCAACGCTAGAAAACACTGCCAATATGCTCAAACAGCTTGGCGTCCCATTTGAAGCGGAAGTAGTATCTGCACACCGAACTCCAGATCGATTATTCGAATATGCCGAAACCGCACGTGATCGTGGTATTCAAGTAATTATTGCCGGTGCTGGCGGCGCAGCACATTTGCCAGGCATGTGTGCAGCCAAGACTGATTTGCCTGTACTCGGCGTACCGGTAAAATCATCGATTCTAAATGGTGTTGATTCACTGCTTTCAATTGTACAAATGCCTGCAGGGATTGCTGTCGGTACTTTGGCCATTGGCCCAGCGGGTGCAACCAATGCGGCGATCATGGCTGCACAAATTTTAGGTTTAACACGGCCTGAAATCGCAAAAAATGTTGCAGATTTCCGTGCTGCGCAAACCGATAAAGTGGCGAGTAAAAATATTCCGGGTCAAGCTTAATTAAGGGGCATTTCTCATGGATAAAACCATTGGTATTTTTGGTGGTGGCCAGCTTGGTCGCATGATGGCGCAAGCGGCATTGCCTTTAAACATTCAATGCACCTTCTTTGAAGCGAGTACTGAGTGCCCTTCTGCAGCGCTGGGTCCAGTGATTTCGACTCAAGCTGAAAATGGTTTGCAAGATTTCATTCAGAGCGCAGATGTTTTCAGCTTAGAGTTTGAAAATACTCCGTTAGCAGATGTTGATGTGTTGACTAAGAACAAAGCATTGCACCCACCGCGCCAAGCTTTAGCGATTGCACAGCATCGTTTGTCTGAAAAAGCCTTGTTTGATGAGTTGTCTATTCCAGTTGCACCTTATAAGGCCGTGACGTCTTTCGAGGATTTACAAGCTGCTGTTGCTGAGTTGGGTTTACCCATCGTACTGAAAACATCGCGTGGCGGTTATGACGGTAAAGGTCAATTTGTGCTACGTAGCGCTGAGCAAATGGATCAAGCATGGGCTGAACTGGGCCCTGCTGGTGAATTGATTGCGGAAAGCTTTGTAACCTTCTCACGTGAAGTCTCAATCATTGCGGTGCGTGGTCAAGACGGTGATGTGAAAACATGGCCATTGGCGGAAAACCACCACCACAACGGCATTTTGTCGCATTCGATTGTGCCTGCGCCAAACAGCGCAGACTTACAACCAGTTGCGCAAGACTACATTACTCGCCTGCTCAATCATTTGAATTATGTCGGTGTTTTGACGCTAGAGCTGTTTGTGACAGATAAAGGCTTATATGCCAATGAGATGGCGCCACGTGTGCATAACTCGGGGCATTGGTCGATTGAAGGTGCAGTGTGTTCACAGTTTGAAAACCACATTCGTGCTGTAGCAGGTTTGCCTTTGGGTTCGACTGAAGTTGTTCGTCCAACGGTCATGGTAAACATCATTGGCCAACATCCGAAGTCTGAAGATGTATTGGCACTGAATGGCGCGCATTTGCATCTGTATAACAAAACAGAGCGTGAAGGCCGCAAAATCGGTCACATCACTTTAATGCCGAACGATACTGCTGAATTAACAGCTTTATGCCGTGCTTTGGCGAAAATTTTGCCGAATCCACTGGCACTTAGCGAAGATATGACCATTTAAACCTGTGTTTGAATGATAAAAAAGCGGTCATGCACATGGCCGCTTTTTTTATTGCTGTAGTTCGGGCATCATTGCGCCTCTTTGCAAAATCACACCGTTTATCGCTGAAACGATAAGAAACTATTGATCATAAAGTGTTCGTTCGTTTATAAATATTCTGCGCTAATCTTCGTATGGTTTTTTGTGTATCAATAGTCTGCGATGTATGTGAATCAAAATCAAAAATAACTAATGCGTTTTGAATTTAAATTGTGTTTTTAAATTCAAACTATGAATTTGAATTCAAAAAATCCTATACGAAAAAAATGAATTCAAAGTTTATGAATTCAAATTTGAAAAATGAATTCATTTCGCCGTGTTTAAATTTAAAATTTGAATTTAAAAGTTGCTCAGACTTATTGGATCTATAGGGAGTATATTTTAAAACCTATAATATTTTGATTATTAATAATAAAAATGAATTTTTACCCCATTTTGCATTTGTGGGTAATTTTTTATGCACCTAATTTATCTTTAAATTTAAAAGTTTTGAATTTAAATTTAAACCGGTGTTTGGTTTGTAATGAATTTAAAGTTGGGTTGTGGATAACTGCTTTTGAATTCAAATTTTAAAAATGAATTTAAATAAGTAGAAAATATGAATTTAAATTTACGTTTTGAACCTTTAACTTTTGCTTTGAGCTGCTATTGTTAAAGCAACAATTTAAATTCAAAAAAGATCTAGGGTATGAAGCATCACTTAGGATTTGTTTTCGGGACTGCTTTATTGGCAATAACTCAGGCAAATGCCGAGTTGATTATTAATGGTCAGTCTGTCAATTCGTCGAGCATGCCTACAACAAGCAGCATTTCACCACAAAATAACTTTCAAGGTTGTTTAGCCAATTTGCGCTCGCAAGCAATGAATGCTGGTGTGAGTGCATCCACTTATGATCGCTATACACAAAATTTAACACCTGATTATTCTGTGATTGAAAAGCTCAACTATCAGCCTGAGTTTTCAACTCCGATTTGGGACTATCTGTCCGGTCTGGTAGATGAAGAGCGTGTACAACTGGGTCAGCAGAAATTGGCGCAGCATCGTGATGTATTAAACCGTGTCGCAGCGGCTTATGGTGTGCCTGCTGAAACCGTGGTCGCGGTTTGGGGTGTGGAGAGTAATTTTGGTGATATTGCGGGTAGCTATCCTTTATTACAGTCATTGGGCACTTTAAGTTGTGAAGGACGCCGTCAAAGCTATTTCCGTGGCGAGTTTTTTGCAGCCATGCGGATTTTGCAGCGTGGTGATTTAAATGAATCTCAATTGAAAGGTTCGTGGGCAGGTGCATTTGGTCATACCCAATTTATGCCGAGTACCTATGAAGAACTGGCCGTGGATTTTGATGGTGATGGCCGCCGTGATTTGGTGTCGAGTACCACGGATGCGTTGGCATCTACAGCCAACTTCCTGAAAAAGCGTGGTTGGCAAACTGGTCAGCCGTGGGGCTTTGAAGTAAAAATTCCCGAAGGAATGTCGATCAGTGGTGAAAGTCGCCGTAATAAAAAATCCTTGGACAGCTGGATGAATCGTGGTTTGCAGCGTGCCGATGGTACACCGTTAATACAAGGTAACCTTTCTGGATCGAGCCAAGCAGGTTTAATGGCACCGGCTGGGGCAAGTGGGCCTGTGTTCTTGGTGTTTAAAAATTTCGATGCAATCTATAGCTACAATGCCGCAGAGAGTTATGCATTAGCGATTGCGCATTTATCCGATCGCTTGCAAGGCAAGGGTGGCTTTAGTACGACATGGCCAACCGATGATCCTGGGACTTCACGTGCGGAACGACGTGAGATTCAACAATTTTTACTTAACCGCGGCTATGACATCGGTAAAGTTGATGGATTAATTGGAGATAAAACCCGTCAAGCCATTCGACAAGAGCAAAATCGACTGGGTTTAAGTCCAACAGGTCGGGCGGGACAGCAGATTTTACGGGCATTTCGTAATGAGCATGCCAAGGCAATGATGAATTAAGTTTGAGCTATGCTTTTTATATAGTAGTCAATATATATAAAAGCTTGTCTATATAAAAAAGGTCTGCAATTGCAGACCTTTTTTATATGTTTTTGACTCTTAAACCGCAGTGATTGTACCTAAGATACGATAGCCAGCAGCACCAGTCACACTTGGTAAATTTGCACTAAGCTGATTGACAAAGCGCATCGCCAACCAAGCAAAGGCTGTGGCTTCCACCCATGTTGGGCTTAAGCCTAAATCGGCGGTACTTTGTACCGTCCATTCATGTTTACGTAAACGCCAGCGCAGTTGCTCTAATAGGTGCGAATTGTATGCACCACCACCGCATACATAGACTTCACCAGTATCCATATCAGAACGGTAAATGGCTTTTTTAATGGCACGTGTGGTGAGTTTCATTAAGGTTGCTTGAATGTTTTCTGGTGTATCTTCGAGTTCGTCATATTCGAGATCTCCACGCCAATCGAGAATCTGTTCATCTAACCATTCTAGATTGAAGTCTTCACGACCTGTGCTTTTTGGCGGTTCTTTAGAGAAAAACTCATGTGCTTGTAAGCGGTCGAGCAGACTGCGAATAGGTTGACCATAAGCTGCCCAGTTGCCATTTTCATCATAGGGCTGACCAGTATAACGTTCGCACCAAGCATCCATTAAAATGTTGGCAGGGCCTGTATCAAAGCCATAGACATCTTCAGGTTTACCCGCAGGTAACATGCTGACATTGGCAATGCCACCCAAGTTTAAAATCACACGGTGAATGGTGTCATGTTGGAAAAGCGCTTGATGGAACGCAGGAACTAAAGGTGCGCCTTGACCACCCGCAGCCATATCACGGCGGCGGAAGTCTGAAATCACAGGGATTTTAGTGAGTTCGGTAATAATATTGGGGTCGCCAATTTGCAGGGTAAAACCATGTTCAGGACGGTGGCGGATGGTTTGACCATGTGAGCCAATCGCCTTGATTTGACTACGATCTAGCTCATTCTTCTCGATCAATTCATTGATGCCATGACCGATCATTTGAGCTAATGCAACGTCTGCCTTACCCATACGATCAATTTCGTTATCATCAGGCAAAGTAAGTGCCATCAGTTCATCACGAAGGTCTGGGTCAAAGGGAAGTGTGAGCGTCGCATGAATCTCTAAAGGATCAAAAGAAGCAGCAACAATATCGACACCATCCATGCTCGTGCCGGTCATTACCCCAATGTAGATCGCTGTCATGATGATTCTTAAGCCTGCAATGTGCTGAAAAAGTGTTAGTATATCGCACAAATTGTATAACTGATCTATTTGGATTTTGTGATGTCAAATTTCCTGCCGGCTGAAGAACAACTTGCCCTCATCCAACGAGGCACACATGAGATTATTTCTGAAGAAGATCTTCTTAAGAAATTAAAGCAGAATCGCCCATTAAAAATTAAAGCGGGTTTTGACCCGACTGCACCTGATTTACATTTAGGTCATACGGTTCTGATTAATAAATTAAAAGTTTTCCAAGATTTAGGTCATGAAGTTTACTTCCTGATTGGTGACTATACAGCCATGATCGGTGACCCAACCGGTAAGAGTGCTACGCGTCCACCGTTGTCACGTGAAAAAGTTTTAGAAAATGCTAAAACTTATCAAGAACAAGTGTTTAAGATTCTTGATCCTGCGAAAACTAAAGTTGTGTTTAACTCAGAGTGGTTTGGTCAAAAAACTGCTGCTGACTTGATTCAGTTGGCTTCACAGCAAACTGTGGCACGTATGTTGGAACGTGATGACTTCACTAAACGTTATAACAGCCATCAACCAATTGCGATTCACGAATTTTTATATCCATTGGTACAAGGTTATGACTCAGTTGCGCTAGAAGCGGATGTAGAGCTGGGTGGTACAGACCAAACCTTTAACTTGCTGATGGGTCGTACATTACAAAGCCGTTATGACCAAGAATCTCAAGTGTGCATTACTGTGCCGATTCTTGAAGGTTTAGACGGCGTAAATAAAATGTCTAAATCTTTGGGTAACTATATTGCTGTATTTGATGCACCGGGTGCGATGTACCAAAAAGTGCTTTCAATGCCAGATGATTTGATCGAACGTTACTTTGACTTATTGAGCTTTAAATCGATTGAAGAAATTCAACAGTTGCTTAAAGAAGTGGCTGAAGGTCGTAACCCACAAGAAGTGAAGAAAATTCTTGCACTTGAATTGGTTGAGCGTTTCCATGGAGCAGAAGCTGCAGCAAATGCGCACAAAGGCGCAGGTAACTTGATTACTGAAGGTGAACTTCCAGAAGGTACACCAGAAGTGACGATTTCTCGTGGCGCATTTGGTGGTGAGATTTTCATTACTTCTATTTTGCGTGAAGCGGGCTTGACTAAAAATGCAGCTCAAGCAAAAGATGCAATTGGTCGTGGCGCGGTGAAAGTGGATTGGGAAGTGGTTGATGCAGGTTATGCTGTGTCAGAAAATAAAACTTTGATCATCCAAGCGAGCAAAAAAGCGATAGCAAAAGTAACTTTTACCGACTAATAAATTCTTGATTTTTGGTTAAGTTATTGAATTAAAAGCAGGCTTCGGCCTGCTTTTTTTTACCAATTAATATATTAATAATATAAATAAGCAAATTCAAAAAAAACCTTATAAAAACAACACTTAAATTTTGCCAAATGTGTTGCATTTCTTGAATTTTATGTATAAGATTTATTCATCTAGAGAGAGATATATCATCTAGAGGGTACATAACGATAACTCCACTTTTTATAAGTCTCTTCCCCAAGGGACTCTTTTTTTAGTGAGTTAACAAATAACTATAATAACTACATGATGGATCGACTAAAGATTCAATTCTAAGGGAAAGATTTTGGGAGAGATCTTTCCCTTTTTTATTTGTAAAATTGAGCTATTCCTTTCAAAAATCACATTCATTTCTGTATTAAAGATTTTAATCGCGCCAGAAAAAAAAGCCCGATTCAATCGAGCTTTAAAATGTCTTTACTTAGATAGATGTTCATGGAGCTTGGTTTTAGGGCTTAGAACCAAATTGAATGAAGCTTAATTTAGGTAAAATCCGCTTGACTAAAGTCCCGACTAAAAGTGCGGTAATAATGGTGCCTTCACGGACTCCGATGACTTGATGTAAGACCAGCCAACTGCTGATAACCGCAATACTGACCAAGAGGATGTCGCCATATGTTTTACAGTTGCCAAAATCAAGGCGATAACGAACAGCAATGGCTTGATAGAGGCCTTCTGCGGCCAAGAAGACTAGACTGGCTTTGACCACTAAGCTCACACCTAAAGCAGTAATCAGGCAACTTGCCAAGCAAGCCAGGAGTTGAAGTGGGTAACTTTCTATGCTCCAGCCTTGGGTCAGCCACATTAAACCGTCAATAAATGCACCAAACAAAATTCCCACGGGTAATTGCAACCACTGTATCCACTGAAAGCGTGATTTTAAGATCAGCATTTGCAGCAGGATCATGACGATATGCATTAATACTGTTAATGTGCCGACGGTGAGAGGAAAGATATAGCTAAAGCTATAGGGCACCGAGGAAATAGGGGATGTCCCTAAATTTGAATGTATAGAGAGTACGACACCAAAAGCCAAAAATCCTAATCCGCTTAATAGTAAGAGTAAGCGTGGGAAAAACTGTGTTGGCATCCTGCACCTAAAAAATAAAAAGAGTGTACGTAAAACGCAGCCTATGCTCTATGCGTCTAAAGCCCAAAAATAGTGGCTTTTTATGACTGTGATCGTTAATAGTGATTATTCAAATAAAATAGGCTGTATTTTTATCAGCAAAAATGACTAAGCATGTAATTAAAATGATTTTTGCAAAAACAGGCCTTATGGAACAATGGTTAAAAATCAAAAAAGAGCAACAGTATGGTGTATTACAATACCGATAATCATGATGAACAGATTGATCGAATCTTGAGGTATTTATTTGACTACCAAACCACACAGCATAAGCGAGCATTATTTTGTGAGGCGCAGCAACAATTACATGATTTGGATATCGCGGCACAGTACCAACTATTTGCATTGGTGCGAGAACAACTCCCTCGACGTGCAAAGTTGCTATTTTCTGCCGAGGATTTCAGTGGAAAGCAACAAGTCATCTTGGAAGTCATGCAACATTTAGCATATGAACGTTAAAAGAATGTTGGTAAATATAAAAATGCACGCTAAAAAATGTCTATGAAGCTTGAATCGGTGTGATGACAGAAAAAAATGATGTGCTTTGAGGAAGAAAAGTAGACTAATGATCAATAAATAATCAAAGCTACTTTTATTAGATTTAAAAGCGCTGAAAAAGATTTGCTAGATATAAGAAATTTACTTAATTAAATATCGACTATTTGCTAAAAATTTATAAAAAATGCCTCTGTACACGACAAATTTCATAGGATCCTTGTCCTATCAGGCTTTTTCTTTCTTAAAATTGCTAGCACTTTCTTAAATTCTTCTTTTTTTCCAAAACCAATCAAACGTAGAATAGCCATTTGAACATAGTCCAAACCGTAGCGAAATAAACTTACTGAAAGTCGTCCATGCTTCTTTATTTTTATCGCTTTTTTCCGATCATGTTGCCATTCACCTGTTAAATAGCACCAACAGAAACCGATAGCTAGCACTGCTATCAATTTCTTGACTCGTCTAGGGTCTGTTAAACGAGTATTTTCAAGATTGAATCCACGTCCTTTGAGACAACTAAATAACGTTTCGATTTCCCAGCGTAATGCATAATCACGAATAGCAGAAGCATTAAACATAGGAGAAACAACAAGTAAAAGTTCTCCATCTTCTAATCGCAGCGCACTAATATACAGTTTCACTCGACCAACCCAAATACGTCGTTTACGACATTCAGTTTGACCAACTTGAAGATGACGAAATAAATCACTAATTTTATGATTCTTGGCTAAGTGATTGGTCACAATAAAGTTTTTTTAACACGTATACAGAAGTTAATGTCATTTTCAATTCACCATGTAAACCATTTCTCACCGATAAATTCTCTGTCTGCAAACACATTCACAATACGATCTTTACCAAAAATGGAGATAAAGCGTTGAATCAAAGCAATACGCTCTTTTGTATCTGAATTTCCACGTTTATTGAGCAATGTCCAAACAATAGGTATCGCTATTCCACGATAGACGATGGCTAACATCAAGATATTAATATCTCGTTTTCCCTATTTCCAATTAGTTCTATCCAAAGTTAATTGGACTTTATCGAATGAAAATATATTGAAAATTAACTGAGAAATTTGACGATAATCGAAATACTGATCTGCAAAGAAGCGTTGTATACGTCGATAAAATGATTGTGGTAAGCACTTGATGGGTAAGGCTTTAGATGCAGAAGAAAGATTACATGTCTGTTTTTACAATTAATGCAAGCATAATCAGTGTAAAACATTTTGCATGTGACTTGTTCCACTTTAGATATTTGTTTAAGATGAGATGTAACTCATTGAAATGTTTCATCATATTCGTCGTCAGAAAACAAGTATTATGCCATTATTTCAATGAGTTATCTTTTTTTGTCGTGTACAAAGATATTTTTTAATGATAAATAAAAAGCCTATTTTTAAAGAAATTTAGCATACGGCATAGTGAAAACAACAATAGAGCAATTACTCAACAATAAACATTAACATCAATTATTTAGATCATATTCAATTTTAATAAAAAGACAAATGTGTATTAAAAATAGCCATCATACGTCTATTTTTGATTACAAAATATAATGAGGGGATTGCTTCCCATTTCATACATTTTTCATATATAAAAAGACATACTATTTTTAAGGTTTTTCTAAACCAATTTTTTTACTTCATAATTTTTAACATCATAATTAAAGGTGAACCATGCAAAATAAGAAGCGCACCCCATTAGACGCGCAACAGTCCCATCTTTGGATTATTGGTGGTGGTATCGCAGGTATGGCTGCTGCTGCATTTGCAATCCGTGATGCCAAAGTCCCTGCCAAAAATATCCATATTTTAGAAGAACTCGATATTTCAGGTGGTTCGATGGATGGTGGACATACACCGCATGCCGCGCAAGCTTGGGTAACACGTGGTGGGCGAATGCTGACCGATGAAACTTATTTGTGCCTATGGGACTTATTTTCCAGTATTCCATCTTTGGAAAATCCAGACATTTCGGTGCGTGAAGAATGTCGTGAGTTTAATGAAAAAGTGAAAACCCACGCCAATGCACGGTTGATTGATGCCGAACATGTCATTGCGGATGCAGCAAAGCTTGGTCTGAATACGCTACATCGTGCACAGATGCTGCGCCTATTAGCTTCAAAAGAAGAAAAAATTGGCAGTCGCCGCATTGATGAGTTTTTTGATGAAACCTTTTTTGAAACCAATTTCTGGCGCATGTGGCGCACGACTTTCGCTTTTCAAAAATGGCACAGTGCAGCAGAGTTAAGACGCTATTTCTTGCGTTTTATTCAAGAATTGCCACGCATTCATACCTTAGCGGGTGTGAAACGTACCAAGTACAACCAATATGACTCGATGATTCTGCCCCTACAGCGTTGGTTAGTCGCACAAGGCGTCGATGTGCGTTTTGGACACTATGTCACAGATGCAGACTTCATTACCAATGCTGAAACTCAAGAACGCTACGCTTCACGCCTATATGTACAATTGCCTGAAGGCTCAGAGCAAATTAATCTGAAAGCCAATGATTTAGCTATTTTCACTTTAGGCTCTATTACAGCAGACTCACGTTATGGCGGTAATCATGACGTGCCTGCCCTTATTCGTCATCGAGAAGATCATGGCTGGACGCTTTGGGAAACGCTGGCACAAAAAGCCCCAGACTTTGGCCGTCCAATGACTTTTTATGGCAATGTCGATGAACATAAGTGGGAGTCTTTCACTCTGACCATGAAAGATGACGTGCTACTTAAACGTATTATTGACTATACAGGCAATGAACCAGGCACAGGCGCACTCATGACTTGGTATGAGTCGGGTTGGCATTTATCCATCGTGGTTCCTGCACAGCCACACTTTGCCGACTTACCTGAAGGTTTATATACCTTATGGGGCTACGGTTTCCAAATTGACCATATAGGCGATTACATCAAAAAACCAATGTCCGAAGCCACGGGGCAAGAAATCCTAACAGAACTGATTAAACAGCTCGGTTTTGACGACATTTTAGATCATGTTTTGGCAACGACTGATGTTACTACCGCCATGATGCCATACGCCTCTGCCCTATTCGCCTGCCGTAAACCGGGGGATCGTCCACAGGTAATTCCACAAGGCTCACAAAACTTTGCTTTCCTTGGACAGTTTGTGGAAATTGAAGATGACGTGGTCTTTACTGTGGAATATTCAGTTCGTGGGGCGATGCTTGCCATTTATGAATTTTTTGGGGTGGAACGTGAAATCCCTGAAATTTACAACGGTCTACTTGATCCCAAAGTGGGTTTAAAAGCTTTAGAAACAGTGTTCCACTAAGTTTTTAATATATAGCGATAAGAGCACCTTTATGTCCCCACTATTACATAGTTTAATTTAAGCAACGTTTGGATACACGAGTGTGGCAGGGATGCCACACGTTATCCATCATAATAGGGATGTTATGTATGGGTAACAAAGGCTTTTGCTTTCTTTTGGCTTATCAAAAGTAAGGGTATTGCCTACACAAACACCTTTTATACTTTATTGAAAGTTGAGGCCGTGTACGCACCTAATTTTAAATTGGATAAAAAGAAAAATTAGATAAAACTTTATACCTCATTCGTAAATAAATTGATTAATCAACATAGGAAAAACATCTCCACGTTTTAAATAATACTCCGAAACTGACTAAGTGCTTTTCTATCTTTTTCTCATGATTTTAGATTTCATAAAAATTACCTCTGTACACGACAAATTTCATAGGATCCTTGTCCTATCAGGCTTTTTCTTTCTTAAAATTGCTAGCACTTTCTTAAATTCTTCTTTTTTTCCAAAACCAATCAAACGTAGAATAGCCATTTGAACATAGTCCAAACCGTAGCGAAATAAACTTACTGAAAGTCGTCCATGCTTCTTTATTTTTATCGCTTTTTTCCGATCATGTTGCCATTCACCTGTTAAATAGCACCAACAGAAACCGATAGCTAGCACTGCTATCAATTTCTTGACTCGTCTAGGGTCTGTTAAACGAGTATTTTCAAGATTGAATCCACGTCCTTTGAGACAACTAAATAACGTTTCGATTTCCCAGCGTAATGCATAATCACGAATAGCAGAAGCATTAAACATAGGAGAAACAACAAGTAAAAGTTCTCCATCTTCTAATCGCAGCGCACTAATATACAGTTTCACTCGACCAACCCAAATACGTCGTTTACGACATTCAGTTTGACCAACTTGAAGATGACGAAATAAATCACTAATTTTATGATTCTTGGCTAAGTGATTGGTCACAATAAAGTTTTTTTAACACGTATACAGAAGTTAATGTCATTTTCAATTCACCATGTAAACCATTTCTCACCGATAAATTCTCTGTCTGCAAACACATTCACAATACGATCTTTACCAAAAATGGAGATAAAGCGTTGAATCAAAGCAATACGCTCTTTTGTATCTGAATTTCCACGTTTATTGAGCAATGTCCAAACAATAGGTATCGCTATTCCACGATAGACGATGGCTAACATCAAGATATTAATATCTCGTTTTCCCTATTTCCAATTAGTTCTATCCAAAGTTAATTGGACTTTATCGAATGAAAATATATTGAAAATTAACTGAGAAATTTGACGATAATCGAAATACTGATCTGCAAAGAAGCGTTGTATACGTCGATAAAATGATTGTGGTAAGCACTTGATGGGTAAGGCTTTAGATGCAGAAGAAAGATTACATGTCTGTTTTTACAATTAATGCAAGCATAATCAGTGTAAAACATTTTGCATGTGACTTGTTCCACTTTAGATATTTGTTTAAGATGAGATGTAACTCATTGAAATGTTTCATCATATTCGTCGTCAGAAAACAAGTACTATGCCATTATTTCAATGAGTTATCTTTTTTTGTCGTGTACAAAGAAAAAATGCTTAAAAAATAGGTAAAAGTGCAATTTTTTTAGCAAAAACGCTTATAAAAAATACATACGTGAAAAATATAGTGAATTGGGGGTTGCAATGATTCTGAAATGCTCTAGAATGCACCCCATACCGACGAGATAGACGGAAACGAACGAAACGCGAAGCGTTGAGTTGTTGAGTTTATCGAAGTCCAGCTTCTAGCATTGACGAGATGTTAGGAAGATCATTAAGAGATTATGAAGAACAACTTGTGTGGATTTTTACTAGTTGATTGATCGAAATTATTTTCATTGATTGATGGTAGAAATTACTCGAAGTTTATTTGAGCAAATTTTTGTCAGTAAT
>NZ_VPDC01000036.1:0-13743 GCF_013417875.1 Acinetobacter sp. YH12219 | reverse complement strand
GTTACAGGCTTGAGCTATCCATAGACCTTTACAACCAATCAAATATGTCATCAACGACAAGTCAATTTGGTCAATCGTAAAGTGCCAATCATTCCAGATTTCTCCTCATGACCCTAGTACCTCGCGATACTCTCATAAGCCCACCTGTGTGCAACGCATACCGCCCTATTAAGGAATTGCAGCGGTAAACGTGTGTTCCTAACGCATCTATCATTCCATGAAGATACTCACACTCTCTGTTAAGCAGGGTTTGTCCTTGTCACCAAGAATCCCGTTTCAGTGTCGCCCAACTATTTGATCGGCTCACAACGATTTCATACGTCACAGCCAATTAAGAGTGATTGGGTCAAAGAACAGAATCTCACTGTCCAGTGCCCTTCGCAGCCGCACCAACTAGATTTCTCACGTATGCAGCTACACGGTCTTTAGCATGAAATGGCTGTTTCATGCACACGGACCAAGAAAAACAAAGCTTGGAAAATTTTGCTCGTTGCACGATTAACACAACAAAGCTCATTTCATATTTTGGCAATGCCATCGTCTCAAGCTTTTTTCGAGCTGGCAAATTTTCAGATGTTTACGCGCCCACTGATTTCGGGAACTCTTATTTATATTCCTGCCATAAAACAGCTGTTTACAATGAAATTCACTCAAAAATAGTCAATAAAAAATATATGTTTCAAAGGGGTACTTTTATAGTTATGCCAAAGATTTTTTTAATGTATAAAAAACAACAAGTTAAAAAATCAACTTGTATGAAAAATAAACAATGGTTTTTTATTTCTTTATTTTCAAATATATAAAGAGCATGGATCATTTTCTTAATGATTCAATATCTAAAAATAAAAGTCTTTTTTTAACGTTTTATTATGTTAAAACCCAATAGTTTCTTAAACATTAAATTCTTTATAATCAATAGTTTACATTGAGTTTTTGAGCTGTTAGATTGAAGCTTTTTAGGGTGACTAAGATGTCTTTTAGTAATAACCAAAAACTGATCGGAGGAGATGAAAAAATGTTCATTATCGGTCTGATTGATAACTTTTTCTATCGCGTGATCGGAGTAGATTCTCGTCCAAAATTCTTTGGGAATAACTTTGAATTTTATGAAAAAGCTATGTCAATCTCTGTGTCATCTAGTAAGCGTGATATCGATAGCTTATTTATAAGGTTCGGCACGCTTTGGAATTCTGAAAATAAAAAAGAAATCGTTATCGAACAGATGGATTTTCGAAAAGAGTTATGTCATCTGGATGTATCTATTAAATTACTATTAATTCTCTGTGAAATAGCTGAAAAATTCAGTTATCAGACGATTCGATTTGTTAATCCCAGTAAGGTCTTGGTCGGTGAATACATTTGCTTTAAATTCGATTTTTTAGCAAATAATGAGATAGATCCTAAAAAATTAAAATCGCGGTTAAAAAAGTATCGATCAGGGATGGCTTAGCATATTGCTAACATGCTGATAGTTCATTTCAAATAAGAGATTTTATGTTAAATACTTAAAACATCATGCTCTTTTATTTCTAAGAGGCTTTGTTGCAAAAATACCTAAAACTATGATTTTATTATACTTATTTTTTATTAAAATTTTCTTAAACTCCTTAAAAATAAGTATTTTGCAAAATATTTATGCAACAAAGCCTATACATAAGAGCAAACGATCTTCCAACGGTAATTTATGCGGTCGTCCTTTACCAATATGACGAGGTAACTGCTTATTTAGCTCGGCCAACATCAGGTTAAATGTAGCCCAACTAACACCGGTAAGCCTACGAAAATTAACGTCTGATAATTTTTGAATATCTTTGAATTTCATCCAAGGATTATCCTTTGAATTAAATAAGTTTGCTGATTAATTTAAGATCAAATAAATTGTACGTTTTTTGATTTATGACGGAAGTCTATTAACTATATATTATTTCTTAAAAAACTATGTAATATTTAATGGAGTTAATAGGTTGAAATTATGGTAAATGAGTCAAGTGAAAATTTTTAAATATTCTTTTGTAATTTTAGCTGTAGTCTCTGTTTCCGCATATACCATGAGTGATCGTCAATCCACACAGTTTCAAGTCAAAATGCAAGTTACAGAAATTTGTGAGATTGGAGCAGGAGGCTCTTCGGATATTGATTTTGGGACTGTGACTCGTAATGCACAGAATGTTCAAGCGACAGGGAGCTTAAATGTTCATTGTACTAATGGTACTCCCTATAATATTGCTTTAAATAGTGATGGTCGTTTGAAGCATGCCAATGATATTTCCATACAAATTCCTTATCAGCTTTATCAAGATGTTGCCATGAGCAAAGAATGGGGCAATATTGCAGACAATCGTTTGTCACAACAGGGGACAGGGGAAACACAAAATATTAAGATTTGGGGTAAGGTTCCCAATGCTAATGTTCCTGCTGGGAAATATAGTGACACAGTAACTGCGACGGTTACCTATTAATTTTAAAATAAAAATCAATAAGTTAGAGTTACTGTAATCGTGTCAGAGTATTGCCCAGTACTACTGATGGGTTGAGCTGGAACCGTTGCATATACAGGTATATTATGATTATCTACAGAGTAAAAGGTATTACCTTGCCAAGGTTGATCATCGTGTGCGTTCCTAGAAAGGTTGTATCGGATATAGTTTCCTAAAGCATTTCTCATTCTTCTTTGTGTGCCCTGCGCATTGATGCCATTATTTAAACTGACTTGCATAATAGTGCCAACGGGACAGGCTAACTGTATATTTCCTGAGCTTATTAACGGTGTCTTCAGTTGGTCAACCGCACCAAAGTTAATATCTGTTGCCGACTGAATTAAGCAACTATTTTCATAATATGAGTTAACAATTAAATTATTATTACCAGTATTCGAATTTGCAAGGGCTTCTGTATCCGTTGGTACTTCTGATCCAACCTTGTATGCAGAATAAAGTTTCAATCCAATACTATTCGTTTGATAGTATGCTGCTGGTACGTTCTGTCCAGGCAACACCTGACCATATAGTTTAAGCCGAGTACTGACATTTCCAGTTCCTGCTTCAAACTGGAAAGTTTGGCATTGTGCTTGGTTTTTACGTTCTGAATCAGGAATCTTAAATGTTCTTGCTGCATCAGAATATAATTCATAATTGAGTAATGCTCTTACAGGATTATAAATAATCATACTTCGAGGAGTACTACCTGCGGGATCAAAACTATCAGCCACTAAACATAGCTTATACGTTACAGGCTGGTTTGAATTAAAGTAACAGTCAGCAATAACATCTGTTGAAACAAGTGCTGAGCCTTGAGCATTTGATGTTCCTAAACTTAACGTTGCAGACTGCCCTAACCAACAGCTACTAGCATAAGCAGGTAAACAAAAAAGAATAGATACTAGTAAGAATAAACTTGCATAAATAAAATATTTCGTTGAATCACTCATTTTAAACAAGTCATTGCAGTTTATTGACATACCATTCGCCCCAAATCACTAAAACCTTTTAATGTTGTAAGTTCAGGCAGTATCACTCGGCACTGCTTAAGTTGATTGCCTATGTAAAGTGTATTATTTTTTAGGTTATCGATATACACAACTCCATCGTGAGCCACAATAGTTGTGGGTTGTTGTTGCTGAATCGGTTCTTCTTGCCATACAGAAGTTCCCACGTTCACATTTTGTCCCTGTAAATCTACTACTTGAAGTTGCACAGATTTCACTTGATACATCGGGAATTGTACAAAAACGCCACTCGATTGGCGTGGTACAGCATTTTGTTGCGTTTTTTCAATTTTTAGATTAATTGGCAAATCAAGCGTATCTATAGCGATACTATTATTCTGATAAGGGTTCAAATAATCGAGTAGTAGATAACCTTTTTTATTAGTTTTACCAATTAAACGATTCTCTAGTCGTACAGGCACATCAGGTATTTGATCTGTTGAAACGATAGCAAATGAACCACTGCTTAGGCGTTTAGGTAAGATAGCATCTTTCAATAGTACAACCCCGCCATTCACTGAAGCATAAATACTGGTATTACTTTGGTCTGAGGTCGTATGTTGAACGTTAAGTTGGGCCAAGCCATAACGACTTAAATAATCCAGTTGCCCCTGAAATTGTGAGTATAACTCAGTATGATTGGCCCTTGCTTGCCAACCGAAACCACCTTGGTCTTGATCCACAGAATGTAAGACGTTCAGGCTAAGTTGATTTTGATCATTACTACGTTGAGCTGTGATAGTTGCTGAATTCCGTTTCGCCCATGGAATATTAAAGGACAGGTAGTAACTATTTTCTTTATTTAGTAAGTCCCTGCTATAACTTAAATTCAGATTCATTCGTCGAGGGAAAATATAAGACCAGTTCAATAGAACATATTCGTTGCTGGACTGATCCTTATACTCTTGTTGAATATAGCTCCCTCCTAACTGACCAAACTTCGTATTTAAGCCCATGTAAAATTGATTGGATTGGGTTGCATATGAAGCATCATTTAAACTAGCGATATCACTGAACTGCCCATATTGACGTAATCCATTATAATTTAAGCTAAACAATGCTGAGTTCCAACTATAACCGAATCCAAGCAACTGTCCCGTGTTTTCAGGTGTATAACTATGGGCATAAGAGACATTGAATTGACCAGCTTGTCTCCCTAATTGGTAAACACCACCTAGCCCCACTTGCTGTAACTTTTCAGTCAACTCAGTATGGGTCTCAACAGTCAATGTATTGCTTAATCCATAACGATAACTACCACTTAATGCTAAATCATCAGCATAATCAAATGAAGATATGCCATAATTTAATTTAGGATAACCAAGGTTAAATGACCAATCATTTAGACCCCGTGCCAGTAAGTGATTTGCGCGATAGAGTGAAAAATTTTGGACTTGTTGTTGGCCATTGATGTCAGTAATGACCATTTGTGCATTGCCAGCACCTGTAATACTCGGTGTAGTTTGAATATCAAACTGCCCTGGCACTACATTCTGTGATGATTGCTTGATTCCATTAATGATAAGGTCAATCTGTGAAGGGAGTGCAACCTGCCCTTTAAAACTCATTAATGGGGTTGTAACCGTATAAGGCTGTAATGCGAAATTTTTAGCCAAACTTAGACCACTAATCCGAGTAGAGCGTGTCCACGTTAAAGCATCACTTTGCGCATCGCCCAAACGTAAACGAAGCATTTGCTCAGGGAAGTCTTTCTCCCAATACGTATCTAGAATTTGACGATCAGTAAACTGATTATCTTGATATTGATAATTACCTGAAATACTCAGTACACCATTGAATAGACCAAAATAACGAAGTTCATTCCATCCATTAAATGAAAAATGATCATCAGTTTGTTG
This sequence comes from Acinetobacter sp. YH12219, assembly GCF_013417875.1. Taxonomy (NCBI): domain Bacteria; kingdom Pseudomonadati; phylum Pseudomonadota; class Gammaproteobacteria; order Moraxellales; family Moraxellaceae; genus Acinetobacter; species Acinetobacter sp. YH12219. Next base: position 8,400 of record NZ_VPDC01000036.1, on the reverse strand, counting down.
TGCAAAAGCCGTATAGTTTAAAAGTAAGCCTTGTCTTTCTTGCTGGGGATTAACCGTTGCTACAGATTTAGCTTGATAACTATATTGGTTTTTTGCACTTAATAATTCAATAGGGACTTGTATGGTGATTTTCTGGTTTAGATTGTCATATTGATAACTTAGCCCGTTAATAGCATCTAAAGAAATATAGTTTGTTTGGTCAACCAAGATTTGAGGAGCACTACTTTGAATTGAGAGTTTGTCTAATGATGTCACATCTATATAAAGCTGTTTATCTTGTTGTAAAAAATGTCCTATTTCTGGTTGTGCTGATTGATTTAGTTCGACATCTAAATATAAATCTTGCTGCATATTTTGAATCAGTTTTGGATCGTTGACTTGTGCAAGTGTATTAGGTGCCACTGCAATGATTGCTCCTGCAAATAGCAAATCACTAATCTGTACACTCACAAAAACCACTCCAAAATTGATGAATACATCAATGTGCTAATTGAAGTATTTGTTCACGTACATCCATGTTCACAACAGCAACAAATTTTCCAGTCGGTTGAATATTCAGTTGTTTAGGGATAGGCCATTGCATACTCTGACCATTTAGAACATAGCCCATCAGTCCCATTTGAATTGGTGTCTTTTTACCTTGAGAATCTACATAAGCAAACTGGCTAAAACGCTTATAACTTGTAGTTTGATTGATGACTAGTAATTGATGATCCGTATATTTAAATGTCATGCCTTTTAAAGAAGTTAAGCCTTGATCTACAGCATTTATATGTGATGTTTTAAAGAAAACTGGGATCGAATATTTCAGCAAAAGCTGCAACCCGCTTTTCTCTTCAGTTTTTGGATTAGGTAATTCATCGACGATGAGTCGATAGGCTTGTTCAGATGAAAGATTGCTATTTGCGCTACGAATCAAGCGAACTAATTGTCTTTGCCCAGCAGGTATAGTCAATACCATGGGGCTTGCTATCAGATCTTTTGTAGGTGTAATAACATCTTGATTATTATTTTGTGTCCAATAATTTACTCGGACTTGGCCTCGAATTTCGTCACTTCCTGTATTGGTTAACCAAAGCTCTTTAACTTTTTCCTGAGGGGAAAACTCTAATAAAATAGGCGCAACCTGCAAGCTTGCAGCATGCGCCTGTATCATAAAAATACTCGTTACTAAACAAACTAAACTGTACTTACGTAGTAGATTAGAGCAACGTATCGTATTTCTCATATTGATATCCTTTAAATGAAGAATATCTTTACGATAACAAATATTAATATGTTACCGTGGCTGTAACTGTATCTTTATAGTTGCCTGCACGAACATTTGTTGAGCCAACGACTTTAGCAATTACAGGGATTGCTTCTACGTTACCTGAACCACTGTTTGAATATTTATTTTTATCGTTATCCCATGGCGTATCGCCATCTTGGAATAACTCATAAGCAATACTTGATGATTCATCTTTTTCATTTTTCATCTTACCACTACCTGAAAGACCTACACGGTAGGGTGTCTGATTTGTACAAGTTACATTTAGGGTTCCTGTTTTATCACTTGCAACACTACCGCTATTTACTTTACCAAAATCAATCTCTGTTGCATTGATAGAACATGTAGAAAGAACTTCAATTTTTACATCAAAAGTTGTTTGTGCCTGCTGTGTGCCTGCTGCTGGTGTTTCAGCACTTGCTTGCCCAGCTAAAAGTAAGTTAGTAGATACTAATAATGCAGTAGTGATAAATTTTTTCATTTAAGAATTCCAAGTATTAAATCCGATAGCCCAAAAGCAATCGTCATAAATAACATTGCTTTCACCTTTTATTTTTTATAGGTATTAAAATCACGTCTATAAAAATAAGTGTGAAATTTATCACTTTTTATATTTTTTTCAAGTTTTTTTTTAACCAGCCATTCAGCATTATTAAATGTATCGTCATTACTCTACTTTTTATAAAATAATGAGGCATATTGAAATTAAGTTTTTTGATTCAATGGAATGGGCGTTATATAATAAAAAATGGGAGCCTTAAACTCCCATTTTTTTTATTATATTTTTTAAATTTTAAGTATGTTGAACTGTCAATTTTAAACCTAAAGCATTCACAACACGGTTGATCGTATCAAAACGAGGCGTTGAATCTTGACGAAGTGCTTTGTAAAGGGCTTCTCGTCCAATACCTGCTTCTTTCGCAATTTGGGTCATACCTCTTGCTTTAGCAATTACACCAAGTGCGTGCGCTAATTCAGCAGGATCATTTTCTTCAAGAACCATATTGAGGTACATTACAATATCTTCTTCAGTTTTGAGTGACTCAGCCATATCAAAACTTGGTAAATCAGCTACTTTAACCATTTTAATCCTCCAACGTTTTTGATAATTTGACTGCACGATTGATGTCTTGTTGTTGAGTTGATTTATCTCCGCCACCAAGCATTACAATCACTACGTCACCATGTTGGATGTAATACATCCTCCATCCTGAACCGAAGAACTCTCTCATTTCCCAAACACCATCTTGGAGAGGTTTAATGTCTCCCCAGTTCCCACGTTGAACCTTATCTAATCGGCGATTCAAGCGAATGCGGGTCATATTGTCTTTAATGCCATCCAACCATTCATCAAATTCTGGTAGACGTTTAATTTCAATCATGAGGATTCCTTTTCTTCTCACTATATTGTATTCGATCGAATACATAATGCAAGATTTTTATCCCAAGAGTTGTCCGCAGAAATTGGGGATAATTTAAGCCAGCGCTGGCTTGATAACGCAGAGAAAAATGACAAATTGATTAAATATTAATCAATTTTATTGGCAAGAAGTATCAAAATTGCTCAAAAAGAAACCGACTTGTTTCCAAGTCGGTTTTTTGTGGTTTTTTAGGGGGATGAAAAATTTTTAACTATATGAAAAACAAAGATATTTTAAAAAGCATTTCGTATAACCTCTATTATGTTAAATAATTAAGGATAAAAGCTTTATTACTAAATAGAACAGTTGCTTAAAGCAGTATAGAGTTAAGTTTGCATTTTAATATCAAGTTGTCTTTCAGCACCGATAATCACCATACGAATCCCATTTTCAAAAATGTCATCCGCATTCATATTTTGTAAGGTATTCACTCCTTGGAGCATGAGTGGATATATAGTTGGATCGGCTTCGAATGGTGGGTCTGATCTTATTTCTTCTTGCTGCTCCTCAAGGACCCACCCAACAATAAACCTTCCTAATGTCATAAGTAATGCAACTGCTTCAACAGGAGAAAACCCAGCATGAGATAACAGCGCAACTTGGGCCTCAATCGTGTTGAAATGTCCTTGACTGGGGCTAGTTCTTGCATGTAGACGAGCACCATCACGGTAAGCTAGTAGTGCTCGACGAAAGCTTACAGAATTAGCGAGCAACCAATCTTGCCATGTCATCCCATCGATGGGTAAAGAAACTAAATGGTGTTCATTTATAATGGTTTCCGCCATTGCTTCCATTAACAAGGATTTATTCTTGAAATGCCAATATAGAGTTGGAGATTTAATACCCAATCGTTGAGCTAGCTTGCGTGTGGTTATTGAATCTATGCCTTCTTCATTCAACATATCCAATGCGGTACGCAGGACTATTTCACGTGTCAGACGTTGAGGTGCAATATCTTTTTTACTCATAAATCTATCACTGATAGGGAGTGTGTGAGAGAATATTAATTCTATCATTGCTAGAGAAGGCATTTGTGAAGAAATCATTGAGCGTGATTTTAATCACTATATTTCTGGATGCTGTTGGGATTGGTTTAATTATGCCGATCTTGCCTGAATTATTACGGTCATTGGCTGGAGCTGAAGCAGGCGGTGTTCACTATGGTGCTTTATTAGCTGTGTATGCTCTGATGCAGTTCATTTTTGCACCTATCCTTGGAGCGTTGAGTGACCGATTTGGACGTCGACCTGTATTAATTATTTCAATTGCTGGTGCAACGGCTGATTATCTCCTAATGGCTGCTGCTCCTTCTCTATTGTGGCTATATATTGGTCGTATTTTTGCGGGAATTACAGGTGCCAACATGGCTGTTGCAACAGCTTATGTTTCAGATATTACTCCAGCCCATGAGCGTGCAAAAAGGTTTGGTCTCCTTGGAGCTGTCTTTGGTATTGGGTTTATAGCGGGTCCGGTAATAGGTGGAGTTTTGGGTGAATGGAACTTACATGCACCGTTCTTTGCTGCTGCTTTTATGAATGGGATTAATTTAATAATGACAGCAGTCTTATTAAAAGAATCAAAACACAGCAATAAAATGACTGAGAAGGTTCAGGAGCAATCAATATTAAAGAAATTATCCTATTTGATCACTCAACCTAATATGGCTCCATTGCTTGGTATCTTTTTAATTATCACATTGGTTTCACAAGTCCCCGCAACTTTATGGGTTATCTATGGGCAGGATCGTTATGGCTGGAGTATATTTATTGCAGGTGTTTCCCTTGCTAGTTATGGAATATGCCATTCTATTGCACAGGCTTTTGCTATCGCCCCTATGGTAAAGAGGTTTGGAGAGAAAAATACGTTGTTATGTGGAATAGCTTGCGATGCAATTGGTTTACTTCTTTTATCTATTGCTGTTGAAGAATGGGTGCCTTTTGCGTTGTTACCATTGTTTGCCCTTGGTGGAGTAGCCGTTCCTGCTTTGCAAGCAATGATGTCCAGAGGTATTAGTGATGAAAGACAAGGTGAATTACAAGGGCTATTAAGCAGTTTTAATAGTCTGGGGGCTATAATTGGTCCTGTATTAGTTACTAGCCTCTATTTTATGACTCAGGCATCAGCTCCTGGAATGGTATGGGCATTAGCTGCAATACTTTATGTAATCACCCTACCCTTATTGCTTAAGTATCGCCTGAATAAATATTCTGGAGTTCCATAAAATATTTAATTTATTGGTTTAAAAACTAATGGATTCTATAGTTTATCTAAAATTAACATAATACACCTTATACGAAATGCTGTATAATTATCCTTATAATTCAATGCTGTAGTTCCTAGTTGATAGCCCGAGTTTCCATGACCGGGCTTTTTTTATGATTTTTCACGTTTCACGCCTATTCTTTGATCAATGTTTCACAACTTTGATTAGTACACCTAAACAAGCCTCTTAGCCATTCGGCAGAAAAAATCGGCTCCAGAAGCCTCTTTTCGGCTGCTCCGGTTCAACCTGCTCCGGCACTGGAATGCGCTTATTTTCTGTCTGCTCCGGAGTAGTCAATCCGTCATGTTTCGGTTCTGCTGTGTCCAGATCGGGATCTGTTTTGACCATGCTTGATTGTACTGGTTCTTGATCGGTAAACGTAGTCATATTAGGTTTTGGGGCTTCTAATAGGCGTTGCATCGTTTCAATTTGGTTTTGATAGAAAGATTCCCGATCTTTGGCATCATCAAGCTGATTTTTTAGCATGTCTATTTGTTGTCTAAGCAGTAAAACTTCTGCCGAATTTGGACTGTCTATTTTTACAGGTTCTTTTACATCCTGTTTTTTAACTGGTTCCCCAAAAACGCGTATGGCTTCTGCTAGATCAATCTTATTATCAGAATTTTTACTTAAAATTCCTTTCTTTATGTTGTTGTAAATTGTTTGTCTATTGATGTTGTACAGCTTGGAAAGTTCAAGAACTGTAAGGGTTTTCATGCTGTAAACCTATGCCTAAACTTGTCAAAATTGATTGTCTATTAGACTGTCTAATAGACAAATGATCAAGTCTATAATTTAGGCAGCTTTAAACCCGACTTTTTGAAGGTAAGGATGTAACTCTTCAAATTTAGTGGGGTCTTGAAGCATGTCAGCGATACGTAAAGCAAATTGCTGATAGCTCTCAGTACCTTCTGAATATCGTCCCATCTCTGGTAGTCCGGAAAGTTTATTAGCAAAAAAATGGCGTTGTTTATCGGTCATTTTTGAGAAGGCATCTAAAGTATTAGGATCTCTCTTGCTCTCGATATGCTCATGAGTTAATTTCTTTTGTTTAAAACTGAATGAAAAACCTGAAATTGAGCGTCCTTTTTTATGCTGTTCGTACTTCAGATTGATATCTGAAAACTCATTAATTTGGTCTATAGCAATATCAAGTACACGTCTCTTAAATGCTTCCATTCTGGTGTATTCGTTTACACCAATACCCAATTGGCTACGGAATTTATTTAATTCAAAAAGAGGGGTCTTCCCTATAGATTTCCACTGCATTAATAATTCGTACAGACGAACTGCATAGACGCTTTTAAATTCAGATGTTTTTCGTAGATGATAGCTTGTGAAATATTGTTCAAACCCATCTATTTTAGTGACATGTTCGATAACTACACGCGTTAATGTAACGAGAATTCGACCTTCACCTTTTCTATAGTTTGCATCTTGAATCCAACGACTTTTCGTTAGACTTCCATCTTCATTTGTAATTGTGAATTGTCGCTTAAATAGTGAGTCTTCTGCTTCAATTAAAGCTAAATAAGCAGCATCTGGAGAAACATTAAAAGCTTTCGCATATCTAATGGCACTTAGTTCTAATGGTTCATCAGTTGATAAACCTTGTCCTGTTTCTCGAGCATCTACAATAGCAAGCTGTAAAAGACGAGTTTCACTTAAGGTTAGAGTCTGTAAGGCTTGAACAAGTTTATTTGATTTTACGACTAAGTCTGTCATGTTGTTCTATATAGCAACGGTTTTATTATGTTGCTATAACAACATAATAAAAATCTGTTGTCAAATACCGAGGAAACGTTGCTATATAACCGAGGAAACGTTGCTATATAACCGAGGAAACGTTGCTATATAACCGAGGAAACGTTGCTATATAACCGAGGAAACCCTTTTGTATAAACGCTTTCAGCTTATCTAAAAACATTTAAAAACATTAAAAATAATTAAAAGCCTTTCAAATGAAAAATTGCCCTATGTTTTCGCTACGCTCAAACTCTATTGAATCTCGCTTTCGCTCGATTCGAGGGGCAATTTTTGGCTCAGAATTTCGTGACTTTAAAAAAGCAAAAGCACGAATGAATTCGCTACGCTCATAAGTTCTTTATGCTCGCTTCGCTCGGTCTAGACATCATTTTTCTGCAAGTGATTTACTGTTTTTAAGATTTTTATACTAAAAAATTGTTTTCCAGAGAGTCTAGGCGCGACTTTTCAATGTTCGCTCGTAGACACTCGCTCTGAAATTGCGATTAGATGCAAAAAATAGGGGGTATGCGCGATTTTTTCACTGATTACTAATGAATCCTATGTCGATGAGGAAAACGTGCTTACAACGCAAATGATGAGCTTTCAGAAAAAGGTAAGGCGGCCTCCTTAGGAGGCCGCCTTGTTTTTTTATTTGCCGTGTTCAAATTCACGAAACTAACGCGCTTAACGCTAATCATTTATTGAGTTCGCGACTAGAACGAACTCGCAGTTATCAACTTACGACATTTTCACTGTTTCCAGTGGAAGCGACTCTCATGGATCCTCCATCAAGACTAAGCTGGTCCTGACTTCTACACATCACAAAGTACACACTTCAAATTGTGTTTTAGTTCCACAATCACGATTTCATATAACATCATTCCACTAGAGCCTTGCGGCTGCATCATCGCAAAAATCAGTCAGCAGCAGATCCGTCTCCGGAACAACTGGGTTATTTCAAAGCGCAAACTTCAACGTAACCAACGCATTTTTTCTTAGTGAATACTCATGAAATATTATTCATCCGACCGCTACTTCAGGATGTTTAACGTCTATTCACTTTCTCCCGTGCCAAACAGGCTTGCCGCATTTCATAGCTGCCGAGGTTGCCACACCTCTCCCCTGACAAACTTTGTTTTCTCAGTCCGGTTATGCACCGTATTGCCTTTCGTTCACCCACCCCTTACGTTTTTATTCGCTCGAAGTGACCTAATTAATCTGTAAATAAAACCAAATTAAATCTATTCAGCAACTCTCCCTCTCTCATTAATAAAACCTTATAGCACTCTCGCGGAGTGTTTTCGGTCCCAAAGCCTATATCAAGGAGCCACCTTATATAATCATTGACTTGAGAGATTCCCACTTTAGCGTTAACAGTCTTTGTCTATTTCGATAGAAATAGACGGTCAGTACGCTTATCCGTTCCACCAAATATTAGCTATTCCCTTTTTTTGAGGTAAGAGTTCCGAAAACCCTCATTAGTAACCAATATTAAACATCATCACGGGTAAAGCACTTAACCAACACATAGCAACATGCTTGATCCAATCTCTTGAATCTCCTTAGTGTCACCGTTACAGGCTTGAGCTATCCATAGACCTTTACAACCAATCAAATATGTCATCAACGACAAGTCAATTTGGTCAATCGTAAAGTGCCAATCATTCCAGATTTCTCCTCATGACCCTAGTACCTCGCGA
>NZ_VPDC01000035.1:0-14280 GCF_013417875.1 Acinetobacter sp. YH12219 | reverse complement strand
AGGATCAGAAAGCTTGTTTGAATCGATGTATTTCATCCGCAGATTATGCACGAATGCTAAGAAATCCGGAGTGCAAATATTAACCAAAAAGAAGATCGTTTTTTGATTTATGAAAGAGATCTATTAATTGTATACCGACTTTAGGCCCAACATTTGTTGTTGAATAGTATCAAACCTAATTATACTTTGATCCGTTGATAATAAACATTTACGAATCCATTTTTGGATATCATTATCTTGGGCAAAATATGCAATTAAAGATAAAATAGACTTTTTCATTTCTTATCAGAATAATCCTCAGGATAAGGATCATCTTTAATAACTTTTCGATAATCGTAAATAGACTCTAAAATTAATTTCTCTGATGTATCTTCATGTCGTGCAGTAAATAGATATATTTCTTGAGGATTTTTAAAGCCATACAGATCAAAAACTTGTTCAGAGTTTTCACTGAGATATATTAACGAAGCTGCGGAACTTTTAATAATATACATAAATAAAAAGTAAAAATCGCAGAAAAGAATATTAAAAAATTTACTAGATCAAAATTTTGAGGGAGTACAATGGCTTTGTTGAACAAACCTATCTGTAAAGGCTTTTTCAGCGATATAATTTTCAAATGAAGAAACCTACACACAAAATCTACCGCACAACCAATTGGCCCGCATATAACCGAGCACTCATGAGTCGCGGAAATATTGCCCTTTGGTTTGATCCTGCTACGCAATGGTATGCGCCATCAAAAGGCAAACAAGGGCGAAATCAAACCTACTCCGACGCAGCCATCCAATGCTGCTTAATAATTAAATCCTTATTTCGTCTGTCTTTACGTATGGTTACTGGCTTTATGCAAAGTCTGATTAAAATTTGCGGATTAAATTGGATAGCTCCAGATTACACCACGCTTTGTAGAAGACAAAAGCATATTGATATTGTAATCAGCTAACAAAAAAGTAGCGATGGGCTGCATTTACTCATGGACTCTACAGGCATGAAGTTTCGAGGTGAGAGCGAATGGAAGCGCAAGAAACATGGACCTGAATATCGTCGCCAATGGCGTAAACTTCATATTGGTATAGATACTAAAACCCTACAAATACGAGCAGTTCAGCTTACAACCAATAATGTCAGTGATTCACAGGTGCTTGGCGATTTACTTAATCAGATTCCACAAGATGAGCGGATTGACTCTGTTTATACTGATGGAGCTTATGACACCAAGCAATGCCGTCAGGTCATTGCAGATCGGCAAGAGGATGCGGTGATTCCACCTAGAAAAAATGCGAAACCATGGAAAGATACAAAGAGTAGCTCGCTAGAGGGAATGAATTATTTCGAACAATTAAACGTTTAGGCCGGACACTATGGAAAAAATGGTCAGGCTATCATCGGCGAAGTTTGGTTGAAACTAAGATGCATTGCATTAAATTATTAGGAGATAAACTCTGTGCAAGGAGTTTTGATAGCCAAGTGAATGAGATCCATGCACGTGGAGCAGTGCTCAACAGATTTACGGAATTAGGTCGACCACTTACCCAAGTTACGCCTTAAATTTGGCTCAATTAGGGGGGCTTTGTATTTCAAATCTTTGTGCAACAAAGCCTTTTAAAAGTAACTGTAGGTCAAATTTATGTCTTTTGTGCAGTTAATCGGTTCCTTTATGCTTTTAAAACCGTCACACCTATGCTTTTAAAACCGTCACACCAAGCGTTTATGTTATTAGTATTATTTTTTAGTGAACCAAGTAAAAAACATAAAAAATAGCCCTCCTATTATTCCTATACCAATGCAAGTAATGAAATATAATATTATCAAATGTGTTTCCATAATTTTATCATTAATAACATCAATCAACATCCCCAAGAGGAAAGCTGATATACCTAAAACTATTCCCTTTATGAAACCTGCTAGATAAGGATAATTTTCAGATTCATAATTGGATATAAAAAATGATAAAATTACTTCAACTAGAATTGTTAACATTTTATTTATCCTGCTTCTTATCATCAGAGGTGCTACTATTAATTGCTCTAGATGATGTTTGTTGTAATGCAAATTGATTTGCCCAAATTACTAATCCACCAGTATTTTTTCCAGCAATGGCTGTAGGCACACCCGTTGTACCAACAAATGGAACTTTAGCTGTTTGTGCCATCGCCCCCCCCCAAGCTCCAAAAGCAGCTCCCGTACCAACGGCAACTAAAGATCTAGATCCATCCCATTGTAAACATTTACATTTATACATATCTTTTGCTTGTAAACTACTATCCACCAGTACACTACCACCAGTTGTTTTTACCACAGCCTGTCCCACTGGCGTTGCCGATATATTTTTCGCATTTTGTAAAGCCGTTTTCGATAAACTCGGTATACTTTTTATTCCTTCTCGACCTACTTTTAAAACCACTGGTGCTGCCTCTTTTCCACCTACAATAGCATAAGGGGCATAACCCGCTACGGCTACAGCTCCTAGGTTATTATTTCTCATAGCACCTTGAGCCTTTAAATCCTGAGCGAGTTGCGGATCTTTAGCCAAAGGTGACATAGTATTTGGAAGTAATTTTGCTAATACTCCACCGTTACTGCTACCTCTACTATTATTGATTACAGGAAAATCATTTCTTTGACTTTCTGTAGGACTTACAGCAGGCGTATTTGCTCTTAAAACCCTCCCTTTTTCCGCATCACTTTGTATTAATTCTAGTTGGGTTTTATTATTTGGATTATTTCTAGATTGTTGCACCATATTCTTAATTTGATTGTTGCTTTCCTCGCTGGCAGAATCAGTTAACCAAAATAATCCATTATCTTTCCCACCCATCAACCCCATCGGATCAACCCATTGATTCGGGTCTTTTACATACGAAGAATTATTTAATCCACCAAATAGTCCAATCGGATCTTTACTCACATACCTTGCACTAAACGGCTCATAATAACGGTAACGGTTATAATGTAATCCAGTTTCACTATCGTAATATTGCCCTTGAAAACGAATATTTGTTTGCTCTAATAAATTGTCACTAGTCTTAATCTCTAAAGCTGTGCCCCATGTATCTTGCTTAATTTCCCATATACATTCACCTAACTCATTTGTTAAAGTCTGCGGTGTTCCAACTTGGTCACAGTGATAAAAAAGTACCCGCTCCAATTCAGCTTTATTTTTTCGTGTTTCAGTTTTCCATATCGGGTCTTTATAAACCGAATAATCTTCATGCTGAAATTGAGCATAATCTGGGGTTTCTAGAAGCTTAATAAAACCTGTATAACCCGTTTGCAGCAGCGGTACAAAACTCTGCGGTTCATAGACATAATGCTTGGTGTAGTTTTCTTCAACATCATTAGATTGCTGTGACTCCCATATCATCAGGTCACCGTCCCAGCCGAATAAGGTCAGGGTTTGCGCATTTTGATTTTTCTTGTATAAACGCCTTCCAAATACATCATAACCATATTCAGTCGCCTGACCATTAAGCTCACTTTGGATCAAACGGTTCAGGTTATCCCATGTCAGTTTTAATGTTTTGCCTGCATGGCTGCTTTCAATCACATTGCCTTGCGCATCGTATTTATAGTTTTTACCCTGATATTGAGCGATCAAATTATTTTTGACTTGAGACGCCTGCGTGGCAATCGGGTCAATCAAATTCCCCGCAGGGTCAAAAGCAAAGCTTTCCGTTTTATGCACACTTTGGCTCTGTATCAAACGGCCAACCGCATCATATTGATAATTCAGCTTGCCTAAACGGCTGTCGTCCACCTGCGTGAGTAGATAATTTTGATCATAATGATACTGCCGTTCTGCTTGATGCTGTACACGACCTAATGTCTCTTGCTCTGGCTGAATCAGCTGCGAACTGAGTAAACCTACATCATTATAGTTTTTGCTTTGAACCAATCCATTGGCAAGCATCCGCGCTGTTTCACGGTGCAAGTCATCGCGCTGAAATGCCACCATGTCTTTTTTATTTAACGCAATGCCATAAATATGCCCTGAACCATAACTCAAATTGCTTTGAACCTGTCCATCAGGGCGAATCGTTTGAGTTAAATTTCCCAGCACATCATATTCATAACGCAGCACAGCCGTCAGCGGAGTTAAATGCGGCACTTTATAATGCTGATGCTCACGGACCAATTGGCCAAGCGCGTTGCGATAAAAATCGATTTGACTGTCTTTATTCGTCGCCTTACTCAACTGATGATTCAGGTTGTATTCAAATTCTTCTGTTTGACTTACACGAGTTTGTACATGGGTATAAGTTTTTGAAGCGATTGCACCATCAGCAAAATATGCAAATTGAGTAAACACATTCGGCTGACGGATTTGGAACAGCTGACCGTTTTCATTGTAGCTATAATATTTTTCTTCGCCATCGAAAGCCTGTTCACGTGCCAATTGACCATAACGGTTATATTCAAATAAATATTCTGCATGGTTTTGATTGATCAGCTTTTGAATACGGCCTTGCTGATCCCATTGGTAGCCAATTTGATGACGGTTCGCATCTATACGCCGTTCGAGCAAACCCGCAGCGTTATAACGGTACTGCGTGCTTAAACCTTTGGTATCCGTATGCTTGAGCAAGCGCCCTTCTTCATCATGCTCAAATTGTTCTTTTAAACCATCAGGGTAGACAATTGCTTTAAGCTGGCCTTTGTCTTTGCCATCTGTGCTGTAGATATATTTGACTTGCTGTGCATCAGCAGACTGCTGGGCCGTCAGTGCGCCTTCTTCATCATATTCCCATGCGCTTTCTTTACCTGAACAATCGCTATATGCGGTCATTTGCCCCAAATCATTGTATTGAATTTTTTTAGCGCCGCCTTTGGCATCAATGATTTCTACAACTTGATTATCGTTGTTGTATTTATATTGCGTGCTATAACCTAAAGGATTAATTTCCTTCGTTACATTACCGTCTGCATCGTATTCTTTTTTCCAAATATGACCTTCTGGATCTTTAGTTTCCGTCAAATTTCCTGCTTCATCATAGGCAAAACGGATGATGCCTCCATTCGGCTGTACAATTTTAATCAGCTGATCTTGCTCGTTATAAATTTGTTCGGTTTCTAGGCCTGCAAAATCAATTTGACGGGTAATGCGTTTTTGACTGTCACGCGATAGCCATTTTTCACGGCCATCGGCTAAGCGTGTGCGATAGGTAAAACCATCTAAATCAAAGTAGTAATAGGTCGGCACATCATAAGCATCATATACAGCAACTCGGCGCAGTCGTGGATGCCACTCCAAACGGGTCTTAAAGCTGCCGTCATCTGCCCATTCTGCTATGGCTTTGGCATTCGCCTCTTTTGATTCATAACGAATATTTTGCCCACGCCCTGTACGGTCGGTATAACGGGTCAGCTGATGCGCATCATTATATTCATAGCTGCGCACGTGACCATTTTGATCTACAGCCTTAATTAAATTGCCTTGCGTATCATATTCATAACGTGACACTGGCTCTGCCTGTTCATCCACAAAAGCAGCGATAACTTTTACTTGATCATTAAAGGCAAACTTGAGCTGGTGTTTAGCTTTCTTCAATTGAAAATCAATACTTTGCAGATAAGCCTGCTGTTCAAATAGTAAATAACTTAAAGCAACTTTTTCATCTGTTTCTTCATTGAATTGCTGAATCAACTGATAGTGTTTTCCGCCATTAAAGCTGTGGAAATGAAAACTCCACGCTGAACCAAAATTCAGCAGCAAGTCTTCATTTTCTAATGGTTCTATACTAAAGCCTTCATAAGGCACCGTGTATGCTTCATACAGGATTGACTCAGGCAACTGATGCTTGCGCCCATTACTGTCTATAAATAAGTAGCCATTTTTATTTTGGCTAATGACATTCGAAAAAGGCATCATCCAACGAGCGCCTATCATGCTGCCATCAAACTCATGCATTTGCGAATTATATTGACGGCTAAAGCTAAAACCCACTTTAGGTAAATTAAAATCGGTGTGATTGACCCGTTCAGCACCTATAGCATAACTAATACTGTTATCAGTTGCTGAATCACTAGGTGTAGCATCCTCATTTGGAATCGAACAAGTCGAATCATTCAATGCGTCAGCCTGTAAAGCTAAAAACTCTAAAGTATCTCCTGTTGTATGTTGCTCATGCTCGCCAGTTTGATTAATCGGCACACTGGCATTGGCTTTGTTACCTTGAGTTTTAATGGCTTTTAAGGTTTCTTGAATTAGCCATGCCAAACTGTATTTTAGACTTGCGTTAGCTTGACGTTGAATTTCATTTGGAAATGAACTCAATGCCTGAGTTGCTTGAGTTTGTAGCAGCGTGCCTGTTTGTTCTTTCCTTATTTTAGGTAGCATATTGGCAAGTGCGCTGGTTTTACTTAAATCAATCAGCGGTTTTGCCCAATTACTAAATTGTTCTGCCGGATCTCGTTTTTCAGCACTTACACCAAAACTAATGGTTGGTGAAATTAACCCGCTTTGGATTGGCGCAGCAAAAGTATTTAATATCGACGTGCCTAAAGTTGTTGCGCCACTTAATAATGCGGGAAGTTTGGCCTGTGTTTCAGTCAGAAATTTTTCTAAATCCCCTGCAATCTGCGCATTCAGATGCAAAGACATACGGCGAAGATCGGCCTCTTGAATTTTGCCATTTTCAGGATAAAGCTTTTCAGCCATTAGCCCCAACAAAGGACGCAATACCATACGCACATGCGCTTCAGCCTTCGGCTCTAAATACAACCCAATGAGGTTCATACTCAGCAAAGCAGATTTTTGCACAGCAGCATCACCCTGTTCTTGATCGGTTGCAAAAAGCAATAAATCTAAAACCGCACCAGATAATGCAAAGATATTCGCTACAGTCGGAACATTTGCATTAGCTTTTAGCTGCTCAAGGCTGGTATTTCCACACGCTTTTAAATAATCCTGAATTTGATGGGCTATAAATTTATGATCTTCAGTATGCGTCACACTTTCTAAATTAAAAATTGCCAGTTCTACGGCTGGCTTATTTATTGTCTGTTGTTCTTTTTGAACATTTTGATCAGTTGTCATGTAAAAACCTATTACTCAAATTCTAAATATTTAAAACTGTGTTTGACGCTAGCTTTAGCAAATGCTAACCATTGTTCTTTTTCGGTCGTGTAGTTTCGCTATAAGTGAGATAAGGGCTTGAATATTGCTTCCTATCTACCCAATCATCGTCACTGGCAAGGACAGGTATCACTGGTGCAGGTGCAACTTCTGCTACTTTTATTTCAGTAACTTTAGGCACTGCCACGGGTGCAGCTGCTACATTCATGGGTGTTACCGCACCTTCTCGAATCGTTTCTGTGTAGGTCAATGCACGTGTAGAATAAGAAATTTTACGACCCACAATATCCTTATCAATAGTTGCTTGAGAGTTCTGAACTGCGGCAGCAGTTGACCCAGAAACGATGCCGTTACTCATTCCACTTCCACCTAATACGCTGGATAAGCCTTGTGCCCCCTGACCCAAACTTGCCATTTGTGAAGCAGAAAGTCCCAAGTTGAGTTTCGATGAAATTGCAGATAGTGCAGAGTTGGTGACTTGGTCTTTAAATTGATTTAATGCCTGTCCACCTAGATCTTTTAATGCATTTTTTCCGATATTTTTTAAAGAATCGGCATTTAAATTAAAGAGATTATCTTTTAACTGTGATGTTAAATTTTGCCCCAACGAACCCAATGTATTTTGTAAAAAGTCCGAAGCGCCTGGTACCACTTTTTCCGCCCAATCATAGTTGCGATTAAAGTGACTAGACTGATCCCACGCACTGCGTGGATCTTTATCAAACTCCACTTTCGCGGGTCCCGGTGCAATGCCTGTAACTTGTGCAAAGCCATTGCCATCGAGTTTCCCTGAAACTTGTTTACCTAAAGCATCAATCACTTTAAAACCGGTGCCACTAAAGAAATCTTGCCCCCCATAACTTTTAAGAAGTTCTAAGGCACCTTTCAAAGGGTTTGAAGCAGGAAGTTGTGTAGACTTGCTTGCACTCGATGCAGGTTTAAATAGATGCTGCCCTGCATTTACTTCAAATTTACCGCCTGTCTTAGCAAGAATTCCCGAGCCATTTAAAGTAATTTGGGAAGAAGCTCCTGTGATCACAATCTCTTTAGGACTGCTAATCTCTATTTTGTCTTCAGTAGAAGAAATCGTAATTCCTTTTTTTGCCAAAATATCCAAAGCATCAGACTGTGCCTGAATTTCGACTTTACTTTGCGCTGCTATTGCTTTAATACCACCTTGAGCTGCAAATAAGCTAACCTTACCTAAAGCTTGTCCCACAATATTTTTTTGCGTACTCAGGTTAATGCTATCACCGGCAATTTGGTTGATCATGCCTGTTGCAGATAAATGAATATCCTCTGGTGTACTAAGTGCAATACCATCCACTGAGTTAAGTAAAAGAATGGCTTTTTTAAATTTAGCGATATCTTTTTCTATTTCACTGGCAAAAGCTTTGAGCTGTTCAACAGATTCAATTTCATCTGTTTTTTGTTGCTTTGCAATATCACTTAAAGACTTACTATTACTATGACTCGTCTCCAGCTGTGTTCTTGCAATCTCTGCATCTAAATGTTCACCATTGGCCTTTTCCTGTTTATAAGTCGACACCAATAAACCTTGTCCAGCTCGTACTGCCCCCCATTGATCGGTCCGCAGCTCAAAACCTTCACCCCGATCTTCACTTTCTGCTTTATCTTTTGGATGACTGAGCTTACCGAGGTTCAGTTGGCTCGCACCATGACTACTTTGCAGCTGGGTACTAATTTGCCCCGTGGTGTCATCAAAGCGTAATTGACCAAAACCCTCTCCCGCCACTTCTTTGGAACGAATCCCTGCTAGCTTTTTGGTATCTGGTAATTGTCCTTTATTGTCAAATTTAGTGGGACTACGCTGCGCTTCATGAATACGACCCACGACAAAAGGTCGGTCAATGTTGCCATCAAAGAAATCAACGACAACTATTTCACCAATTCGAGGTAAGAAGCGTGTGCCATAACCTTCGCCGGCCCAAGGCGTCAGTACATCAACCCAAGCCGAGTCTGTGTCATTATTATTCGCACCTGCACCGCCATCATGACCATGATCATCAGAACGGGTAAATAGGAAACGGACTTTTATCCGTCCCCATTCATCAACATGGATTTCTTCACCGGCAGGACCCACAACTTTGGCACGCTGTGGATGTGTTACTGGTCGATGTGTAAGTGGATTAAATTCAGGAACGGTCGTAATATTTCGACGTTGCAAAGCCAAGGTATTGGCTTGGCGTTCATCCGCATCGCTTTGTTTGACTTGCCACTGACTTTGATGGATCAGTTGTGTAACTTGATCGGTTAAGTCTTTGGGTAAATTATTTTGGTTATAAAAAGACTTAGATAAAATCAAAAACTCTTGATCGGCACCACGATGCTGGTCAATCTCTGGATGCTCATCCAATTTGAACCAATAACCAACTTGTGTATCACGCACGGTACTTTTAGCAATAAATTGTTTGGCTTGAGCTGCATAATAATCACTAAAATTTTGATTGAGACGTTCAACTTGAGCACTATTAGAGGCAGTTGCAGCATCTTCACCATTCAGATCTTGCATCCATGCAGGGCTCACATGCCATGCCTGCTCTAAGCTTAAGCTCGCATTATCTTGATTTTGACTATGTAGATGCTTGCTTTGTACTGCACCACCACCCTCGTCCTGTTCAAGTACATCCGCCTGCCATCGTTGCACATGTACCGACGTCGGTTGCAGACTACGCTGACCGATAAAACTGGTCATACTGTCATTTTTTTCAGTCGCACTACTGCGATGAAAACGGATATTACGTCGCTCCAAAGCTTGATATTGACTATTATCATCAATCAAACGTAGCTTTTGAGCTGCTATGGGTGTCGCAGACGATGTTACAAAAGATTGAGCTTCATCAACCAACCAATGAATGCCTTCACTGCGTAGTAAGCGAGTAATAAAATCATAGTCGGTTTCATTACTTTGCATCATGAATGGTCGAACGTCATACTCTTTCTTTAAGCCGCTTAAGTCCAAACTTAAGCTCGCTGCAAAAAGTGGGCTCTTTTTTTGCCATTCCTTAAAAATAATCTCTACCACATCTTTGACCGATTTATTCATAAACACGCGGCTATTACGACGCTTATGCCACAATTCTGTTGCATCTTCTAAGGTCAACTTATATAGCGTTAATGCACCATCACTTTGGCCTTGAAATGCTTCTGTAATGATCCCGGTAATACGAAAAAGTTGACCCGCATCGGTTACCTGATCGATTGCGACTTGTGTACCAATAAATTGTTTGAGTTCTAAGGTGGCAGAAGTTGAGAGACAGATGAGCTGAACATTCAAACCTTCACTTAAGGCATGTTCCCCATCAATACGTTGCAAGAATACTTGTTCATTCAGCGTGGTATTGGAAAATTGAATATGCAAGGCACGTTTTTGTGGACTAATGCCCAATTTCTCAAGTGCAGAATAAATATTGTTCAGCATCGTTATTATCTAAAATCAGATTTTTATAAAATATGCGGGGTATTTAATCAAAAAAACTCATATTTTTCTAGGCATAATCTGCCTGCTTTGTTGGGTTTTATGTAAGTAAAAATTCAAATTTCTACATCAATTCTTTATGTTATTTTTACTCTATTTATTTCTGCATTAAAAAAATGTAGAGACCATCAAACTAAACTTCAGGTCTCTCCATACCACCTTACTGCCTTGCATCACGATTAATTGGTATTTAAAAATGCGTGAATATTCTCCAATTGTTCTTGTGCTTCGATATAGCCTTGCAAGGCCGCTTTTTCCAAATATTGCTGTGCAATTTTAAGATCACGCTCTACGCCCATGCCATGAATATATAAATAGCCCAATCGCGTTAACGCCGCAGCATTCATCCCCTGAGCCGCTTGTGCATAATAGCTATGCGCTTGGGATAAATCTTGCTGCACACCCAAACCATGTTCTGACATTTCACCAAGCTGGTACAAGGCAGTCACATTTCCTAATCCCGCCGCTTGCGAGAAATACTGCAACGCTTGTTGGAAATCTTGTGTTCCCCATTGTCCTTTTAAATTAACTAGACCTAGTTGCGTAAGTGCATCAGGATGGCCTAATTTCGCCGCCTTCAACAATGCTCGCTGGGTTTGAGCTTCATCAAACTGTAGATCAGGCAAGATATTGTCCACGGCTAAACGGTAGAGATACCAAGCAGCATCCTGCGAACCTTGTTCTGCGGCTTTTTCCAGATAACTCAGACACTGATCACGATGTGCTAAAGGATATTCTGGCAATGCATAAAAACGTCCAATCACATAGTTTTGATCAGCGACACAAGTAATGGATATATCATTTAAATGCCTAGCAGCTTCAATTAAAAGTTGCTGTGCTTGCTTGATATTTCGCTCAACACCGACGCCGTGTAGATAGCATAGGGCCAAACCGACTTGGTTAATGAATAATGGTTTGAATTGATACGCTGTTTGATATAACTCAAATGCTTTTTGCGGATCATCACTAACCAAATACTTTTCAAAATACAGCGCTGCAATAAGACTAATTGCATCAGCATCTTTAAGTTGAGCAGCTTCGGTCAGAAAGCGAAAACCTAAAGTTTCCTGCTTCTCCAAGTACCAACCATGAAAATGTGCAATACCTAATAATCGGCTGGCTGCAGCAACTTTGTGCTTTTTGGCCTGCTGCAAAAGATCATGATAAACCCGCTGACGCTGATCGACATCGATCTTACCCATCAATACTGCTTGATAATACTCATACAACTGCTGCTGGTGCCCGAGTAGCAATCCTCGCTTTAAATATTGCAATGACTTTTCATCATTTTGCGCAAGATACTTTCCTTGAGCATAGAACTGCTGCAATTGCTGAATAGCCGCCATATGGTCTTGTTGGGCAGCTTTCAGTAAATATTCCAATCCCAGAGCAATATTTGGCGTGGCTTGTTTTAAATAGAACTGTGCCAATTGATACTGTGAATTGGCATGTCCATTGTCCGCATTTTTTTGCAACAAATCTAAATGTTGCTGCTCGGCATGTGTCTGATCTTCTGGGTTTAGTTCGGCGAGTCGATATTGTGCATCCAAATGACCGCGTGAAATCGCATGTCGATACCAATATTGCGCTTTTTCAATATTGGGCACACCGCCATAGATACCTTCTTCAACTTGCCCCAACACATATGCAGCATCATCACTACCTAAACTATTGGCTTTTTCCAATAAAGCCAGCGCATTTTCCACACTGACTTCTCTGCCTAAGCCTTGTAAATGCATCTGCCCCATAGCGACATAGGCCTGCGGAATTTCATGCTGTTTGGCCAAATTTTGATACAACTCATAGGCACGCGCATAGTCGGTTGGTGCATCAAGCATTAAACGTTCTGCAAATTTCAGCTGTGCATCTAATTGGTCTATCCACAAGTCATGCCCAACCGCTTTAGCCTGATCGCGTTTTACTGGATCGGGTCTTTTCCACATCCAAAACGCAAGTGCTCCCATCCCCAAAATTAGTATCAGTAAAAACCACATACTCGCCCCAAAAAAATCAATATTTTAATTATTCCAACATTGTGTCTGATTTTAATTCTATATACAAAAAAAGCACCGAATTCGGTGCTTTATTTTTTTCAAAATGAGATAGCTGTCATGCTTTTGCTCGTTTTGCATCAAGTTTTTTGAGCACCTCTGACACAGCCACCATCGCAAAGCTGGACGTCACCACTACTGCTGAACCATATCCACCACAACGTAAGCCCGCACTTGGACAAACATCAGCACTGGAAAATGGATTATCAATCGAATAAACACAGGTAATCCCAAACTTTTCTTTCGGCTTTTTACAAATGCCTTTGCCGCGTAATTGTGTGCGCAATTTGGCTAACATTGGGTCTTGCTCTGTTCTTGATAAATCTGCGACTCGGATTTTCAGCGGATCAAGTTTACCCCCTGCTCCACCGGAAACGATCAACGGAATTTTATTAAAACGGCAATGTAGCATTAAGGCAAATTTGGCCTTCACATCATCAATACAATCTAAAATTAGGTCAGGAGCACCTGCCAAAATTTCTTTGACATTTTCAGGTGTGAGATAATCATCAATCAAATTTATTTTGATTCGGGGATTGATCGCACGGCATCGCTCTGCCATGACTTCAATTTTTTCATGTCCCAATGTCGTGCTCATGGCAGGCAATTGTCGATTAATATTCGATGCAGCAACGACATCCATATCGACCAAGGTCAGCTCACCAATACCAGTACGCGCTAAAGCTTCGACCGCCCATGAGCCTACACCACCAATCCCTATCACCATGACATGACTTTTTTCATAATGATGAAAACTTTCATCACTATATATTTTGGCTACGCCAGCAAAACGGCGGTCATATTCATCATCTTGGAGCAGTTCAGTCATAGGTTTGGAGGCAGTGTTAAATCAGCCGCCATTTTAGCAAATTCACTGCTTTTTTTCTTTGATAAAACGCAATTCAGCAGTCAGCGCAACAGAGCGGCATTCGCATCAGGTCTAAATCCATCAAAATAAACATTTACAGCGAATGGAGGTCTGCTTTAAAAAGTATAACCATAGATCTAAAACTCAAGTGTGTATTGCCATGGATATCCATCCTCTGCCAAATAATTTAAAAATTACCGATGACAAAAATGAAATAGATTTAGACACCGTGCATCGCTTTTTAAGCCATACCTATTGGTCAAAAGATATTCCAAAACAAGTGGTGAAAAAAGCGATTGAAAACTCTTTGGCCGTGGCCTTACTTCTCGATGAAGAACTCATCGGTTTTGGTCGTGCCATTACGGATTATGCAACTTTTGCTTATTTAGCCGATATTTATGTCGCCGATGAGCATCGAGGCAAAGGCTATTCAAAATTAATTGTGAGTACTTTATTTGAAAAATGTGGCTCCCCAGATCTAAGACGCATGTTACTTGCGACGGCGGATGCACAGGGTTTATATCGTCAATTTGGCCTTACCGATTTGGCTCAGCCTGCAAATTTTCTCGAGATTCATCAAGCCAACATCTATCAAAGATAGAGAAAATATCTCAGATAAAAAAAAGAGGCTTTCGCCTCTTTTTCGATCTTACAACCTTAGGGTGTGTTGACATTTACAGCCGATAAATTGAGCTAAAGAGGCAACCATATAAATATACAAGCTAAAGCAACAGCGCTTTGATAGTTACGTTTTAGCTTATCGTATCTTGTGGCAATTCCTCTA
>NZ_VPDC01000034.1:0-15305 GCF_013417875.1 Acinetobacter sp. YH12219 | reverse complement strand
AACCTTCAAAATTCTTGCTGAGCGATATCGCAATCGAGGCAAAAGACTAGCATTAAGATTCAATCTAATTGCTGGAATTTATAACTTGGAGCTGAGTGAAAAATGACTTATGAAAGAAATCTAATAAATTTAATTAACTATACAAAAAAAACCAACTTATCTTAAATATTGATGGTTTAGACAAGCCTCAGCTTTTGAGTGTTTTTGCAACAAAGCAGAACGCTAATAAAAATATTCTAAATAACATTTCACATAAAATTCACTATCAGATACATACTCTTTAATTGAGAGTAAAACGCTGAAATTTATAATTGTAAAAAATTTAGCCGATGCTTTTAAGATAGATTAAGTAAATCGTATCAAATATAAATTTATATAGGTGTATTCTTCAATGGCTATAGAATTTGTTTCAAAATCAAAACTACCTACTGCATTTGGCAATTTTGAAATTATAGCATTTCAAGACCAAAGTACTGGTGAAGAACATATTGCTCTTGCCAAAGGCATGAATACTATTTCTAATCAACCAGTACTTGTTAGAATTCATTCAGAATGCTTAACAGGTGATGCTTTTGCTTCACTGAAATGTGACTGTGGTCCACAATTACATTCAACTATGAAAATGATCAATGATGCAGGTCAAGGTGTGATCTTATACTTACGCCAAGAAGGTCGCGGCATAGGACTAACCAATAAAATTCGAGCTTACGCACTTCAAGATCAAGGACATGATACTCTTGAAGCCAATTTATTATTAAATTTACCAGCAGATGCTCGTAAATATGATATGTGTACCATTATGTTAGATTATTTAAAAATAAAGAATGTAAAACTCATTACAAATAATCCCCTTAAAATTAAATCTTTAACTGATTTAGGAATTAATGTTGTTGAACGTATTCCTTTAAAAGTTGGTTTAAATATCTTTAACAAAGCTTATCTAGAAACAAAGCAAAAACGCATGTCACATCTATATGATAATAGTGATTTTTAAAAGCGATCACTTTTAGAAAAAAATCCACGTATAAAGTTCCATCTCCCTCTCGGGAGAAGACTAAGATAAATACTGTTTTATATTTAATTATGGTTTTAAAGAATACGCAAATACCTATCAAAGGAGCTGGCTTATTCTTTATTTTCTCTCAGGATTTGTGAAAAAACTGTGACTTTTTCTAAAGTTGCGTTCATTCCTTTATTAAAAAAAGTGTCGACGAGCGCTGAACCGATAACAATAAGATCTACTTTATTGGCTAAGGCTTTAACGTGGTTTTCATTTTTGATCCCAAAGCCAATTGCAACAGGAATATTAAAAATAGGTTTGATTTCAGCAATCTTTTTCTCAAGATTAGATAGATTGAAGTCTCCTCCTGTTAAGCCATTTTCTGCAACATGATATAAAAACCCTGTCGCGCGTGCTGAAATTTGCTCCAACCTTTCAACTGGTGTCGTCGGCGCGGTCATTGCAATTAAATGCATATTTTTTTCATTTAACTGCACCTCAAATTTTTCTCGATATCCATATGGAACATCTAAAATCAATATTCCATCTATAAGGTTTTCTGTTTCGGCGATAAGTTTCTCAAAACCATATTGTATAATCGGATTTAAATAAGTCATGAAAATTATTGGTGTCTGGTCATCATGCAGCCTGATTACTTTTACCAACTCAATGGTCTGTTTCACCGTTTGACCTGAACCTAAAGCCCTAAGATGCGCTGCTTGAATGATTTCCCCATCTGCCACTGGATCAGAAAATGGAATGCCAACTTCAATAATGTCAGCCCCAGCTTGACCTAATTGGCTCAACAGACGACAACTTTCTGCGAAATTAGGATCTCCAGCAGTAAAATAACAGACCAGACCACTTCGATTTTCCAGTTTCAATTGCTCTAATTTTTGATCTAGACGGTTCATGCTGTAGCTCCTGCAAGATATTTTTTGACCGTGTTTAAGTCTTTGTCACCTCTGCCGCTTAAATTGACAATAATGATCTGTTCTGGCTGCATTTCTTGAGCAAGTTGAATCGCATACGCAATTGCATGGGAACTCTCAAGCGCAGGAATAATACCCTCCTGTTGGCTTAAAAGCTGAAATGCATTTACAGCTTCTTGATCGGTTATAGCCGTATATCTCACACGTCCTGTTTCAAACAGAATACCATGCTCAGGGCCGACACCAGGATAATCTAAGCCAGCCGATATAGAATGCCCTTCTAAAATCTGCCCGTCTAAATCTTGTAATAAATAGGTTAAATTGCCATGCAGCACACCAACTTGACCTTTGCAAATAGAGGCGGCATGTTCACCACTATTTGTTCCTTTTCCACCTGCCTCAACGCCAAACATTTTGACATTCAGGTCTTCTAGAAAGGGATGCATCAACCCCAATGCATTTGATCCACCACCAACACAAGCAACCAAAGCATCCGGTAATTTATTTTCTTTGAGCAGTATTTGGTTTCTGGCTTCTAAACCAATAATTTTTTGAAATTCTCTGACCATCGTCGGATATGGGTGAGGGCCTGCGCCAGTACCCAACAGGTAATAGGTTGTATTAACATGACTAATCCAGTCACGTAATGCTTCGTTCATCGCATCTTTTAAAGTCCCACGACCTTTTTGAACACTTCTGACTTCAGCACCGAGTAATTTCATACGTTCAACATTCATTTGTTGCCGCTGAATATCTGTTTCTCCCATAAAAATGGTACATTTCATCTTAAACAGCGCGCAAACCGTTGCTGTTGCAACACCATGTTGCCCAGCACCCGTTTCTGCAATGATTCTGGTTTTACCCATAAATTTGGCTAATAAGATTTGCCCTACACAATTATTAATCTTATGCGCACCCGTATGGTTCAAATCTTCTCGCTTGAAATATATTCGAGCGCCGCTTGCATAAGCTGTTAGGTTTTTTGCAAAAAAAAGAGGACTAGGACGACCAACAAAGTCCGTTAAAATCTGCTGATATTCAGCCCAAAATTCAGGTTTGTGCCGAACAGTATTAAAGGCTTGCTCTAATTCTTGAAGTGCTGGCATTAAGCTCTCTGGCATGTAACATCCACCAAATTTACCAAAAAATCCCAAGTCATCAGGACCATTACCTGTATAAGGGGTTGTCATCTCATATCTCTTACTGTATCCATTTTTTTCATCTTAAAATATTTTCATTTTTCTGATAATTGATATATTTTGAGCTGATGATGTTAGAAAATTTTACAACATGAAACGCAGAACATTACCTCCCCTTAATGCTTTAAAAGCATTTGAAGCCGTCGCCAGAAATAAAAGTTTCAGCTTAGCTGCCGAAGAATTATGTGTAACCCATAGTGCGATTAGCCATCAAATAAAGCAGTTAGAAGAATGGTTGGATAAAAAATTGTTTATTCGACATTCCTCGACCCTCTCTCTGACGGCGAATGCCGAAGAATTATCGCTCGTTTGTACGCAGCTTTTTAATCGTTTAGAACAATGCGTCTTTGAGTTAACAAATAAAACTTCAGAAGTAGAAGTTGTCATAGGCGCTTCTCATAGTTTTATGGCAAATTGGCTGATTCCGAGATTAGAAAAGCTCGAAGTCATTTATCCCAATATCCATATCAAATTAATGACATGTAATGACTTAAAATTGTTAGAAAAAGAGAAGGTTGATATATTTATCAATAGCGTCAGTGAGCATCATCTACTTCCCAACTTTTTGAATAAATATCTGTTATTTCCCGATAACATGGGTCCTATTTGTAATCGTGAAATAAATCTTCTTCATTCCGTAAATGATCTTTTAAACTATCCATTACTTCATACCCACTCAAATAAAAGTGCATGGCATACATGGTTTGATCAGTTTCAAATAAGCTTTTCCCCAAAATCTAATGACCGTTATTTTGATCGTCTGAATTTAATGATAGAGGGTGCCGTGTCTGGGTTAGGAATTGCCATAGCACCTCAAATTCTAGTAGAAAAAGAAATGTTAAATGGAAAGATCATTGCCCCTTTTGGTTTTATCTATTGTGACTATAATTTTTATGCAATGGTCAGAAAAAATAACGAAAATCGTGATGTTATGAATATCATTGATTGGTTAATGGCCGAGGAAAAAAGTTAAACATTTAATTTTTGATTTGAAAAATTCTATTCAATTGCTCATCTATAACGTCTATTTCACATTCTGTTCACGCTGTGCTGCCTAAGGTATAAACATACACTTCATACGGACACTGATGATGAGACTTGTAAAAACACTAATTGCTACAGCCTTATCCTTGCCGCTTCTGTTGTTAGCCGGATGTAAAAGTATTCCCAGTTATTCAGCCGATTACGCCCAATCCAGAAACGGTATTCAGGGGATAGCGCTGGATCAGGCTAAAGCTCAGGATATCAGCCTCCGCTTTACCTCAGCCTTTAATACCTTGGGCACACCTGAATTCGTTGAAAATGCTGGAGCACTGTATGCCGACCAGCTGTTTATTAACGATACGCTATCGCAATTTTCATCCCGTCAAAATCTACTCGAGCACTTTCAAGGCATGAACAAACGGGTCATCAAGGTCAGCGTCAAGCTGTTAAACGCTTCTTATCATCAGGACTCTGCCTATGTGCACTGGCATATGGCCTATGATTTTAAATTGTTCGGCACGACCCGCAGTATGGACTCTTACGGTATCAGTGAAATCAAGATCAACGAAAACAACAAGATTATTTTCCAGCAGGATTTCTGGGACCCTGCGAATGGCCTGTACCGTTCCCTGCCTTATGTTGGAGGGGTCTACTCATGGCTACTGCCTTTCAAAAAATAGCGATTAGTACAGCGTTAGTGATGGGATGTAGCTTCTGTCCATGGGCACAGGCACAAAGCCTGAATCAATGCGGCAATGGTCCGCTGATGGTGGGTCAAAAACAGGTCGGTATGGCCAGTTATTTTGCCCAAAACTGTAGCCAGTCCTGGGAAAAACAAAATATACAGATGGACTTTTCCTATACACAGAATATTCCGGAATGGGCATTTAAGCGTGCGGCCACACATTTACTGAAACGTAATGTTAAATTCGCAAAAATACATGCTCTATTCAACCCAATCACCGATTTGTATCGTCCGGTCAGATCAGGCGACCTCTACCGTTTAAAATACAACCATGCTACACAGACCCTGAGCTTATCTTTGAACCAGCAAAGTTTAGGGCAGCTTAAACATCCTCTGGCACAACAATATTTTAATATATGGCTGGGTCCCCAGCCATTTAGTGCTAAATTAAAACAGCAATTATTAAATTAGTGTCTGCCGCTATGTCGAAACATTTTATCCTGATGGTTGAAGACCATTATGAACTGGCCTCTACCCTATGCGAGTTTCTTGAAGAACATGGCTTTGTGGTCGATCACGCCCGCAATCTGAGTGCTGCTAGACAATTACTGAAACAGCAACGCTACCATATCTTGCTACTAGACATTAATTTGCCTGATGGTTCTGGTTATGAATTGTGCGAGTGGTTACGCAATGAAGAGGGGTTGGACTTACCTGTCTTGATGCTTACCGCTCGGGATACCTTGGATGACAAACTTAAAGGCTTCAATTCCGGCACGGATGATTATCTGGTCAAGCCCTTTGACTTTAACGAGCTAGTGGTTCGGGTCAAGGCCCTGATCAAACGTTCCCTGGGTGAAGTATCTAGCAGTCGTCTGCAAATTCATGACCTAATTTTGGACCCAGCAACACAACAGCTAACTCGAGCTGGGCAGAACATTGAATTGCCTCCGATTCAGTTTAAACTTTTGAAGCTACTAATGCGACATTCTCCTAAAGTACTGACCAAACAGGAAATTATGATGCAGCTTTGGGGTGACGAAGAGCCAGAAAGTGATGCTCTGCGCAGTCATATCTATAATTTACGAAAAATGGTCGATAAACCCTTTGAACAAAAGCTGATTCACACCATATCTGGGATTGGTTTAAAGATTGCTTTCGAAGATGAAGCCTAATTTAGGTACACAACAACAATCAGTCCAGTGGTCATTGCTAGATCAACATTCTGATGAGTGTCAAGATAATATTGCCTGTCAAACAGCTCCACACGCCAACCTAGCTGTTTGCATAGCTTTTGCACCAATTGCAATCCAATACCATGCCCTTTGATTTCCAGTTGTAGCTGCTGACCAGACAGTTCCTGAACTTTAGAATTGTTAGGTAAAGGCATGCCGACTCCATTGTCAGCAATCAGTACTTTATTTTTTTCCATAATCACATCAATTTCTGTGCCCTGTGAATAGTTCAGCGCATTGCGCAGAATATTGCCAAACACCATTTTGGTCATGGATGGATAAAGTTTACGCGGCTGTTCATCGAGGTCTTTTTGCAGGTCTATCTGCATGCCTTTGTTATGACTGACACTCTCCAGATCCTGCACAAGATTGTCCAGACATTCTGAAAGCATGGTCGGTTCAGCAGTTAAAGTGTTGGTGGTATTGCGGGCAATTGCCAGCAAGGTATCGACCAGCAGCTGCATGTCTTCAATGGTGTTATGCAGGCGGGTAAAGGACTTGTTGTCGCCATAGCGTGCCTGACACAGCTGCACATTGCCTTTTAAAATGGTCAGTGGCGTGCGCAGCTCATGGCTGACATCTCCGGTAAATTCACGCTCACGCTGAATAAATTCGCTTAATACCTGATGATATTTTTCCAGCGCCTGCTTGAGGTATTCAGCTTCCAGATTAGAGTCGGTGCGGATGTCCTGAAAAGGCGAAGCCTGATTTTTCTGATGTTCCCAGTCGATATATTCCAGCGCATTGGCCAGACGGGTAATCGGGGAAAAATAGCGCCGGGCCCGACGGTTCCACCACCACAGCACACTATATAGCACAAACAGGCTGACCATCAGCGGTGCCAGACCAAACAGCCACACCAGCTTGTTGACGTTGCTTTCGCCAAAGACCAACAGGACATGCTGTCCGTCTTTTTCACCATACACAGTCATGCGCTCCTTGCCATCGACAAAATGCCGATTCACTCCTTGCTCAAGCTGCATGTGTCGAAACTGGAGCGGTGGGACATCGTTCCAGCGGTAACCATACAGGTTTTTGGTGTCGGGCAGTTCAGCAGCCGGATTACGTTCCAGCCGCTGCCAGTAGTGTGACATTTCCTGTTCCAGTGCAGTTCTGAGCAAGGAACCCTTGATTACCCAGGCACTACAGGCAATCCCAATCACCACAGACAAGGCAATGAATCCGATTTGCAGCCAGTAATAGCGGTTAAACACCTCACCCAGAGGATGATCGTGTTTGTCCCTGAACAGCTTTAACATTGGTGCATTCCCCGCTACCCCATCCGATTCGCCATTCAATTATACGGTTTTCTTTTTAAACAGAAAGTGACCGATCACCCACTCGCGTCCATGCTCATAACCGAACAGCTCGGCACAGGCCATAAAGAAAATCCGCCAGCGTTGCCACCAGATTGCGGCATCCGCGCCATAAGTTTGTTCAAATAAGGGCTTTAGCTCGGCCTGTTTAGCATCCATATTTTCTAGCCAAGCATTTGCGGTACGTTCATACTGCGTGCCCGCCCATTGCCAGTGCTGTTCTAGCTGTAAATGCTGCTGAAAATGTAGGAAAGTTGAGGCTGCTGGCATCAAACCACCACTAAAGAAATATTGCGACATCCAGTCAAACTCATTTTTGACTTCAAAAGGATAATGCAAGAAACGATGACAGAAAATATGACACCACAATAAGCCATTTGGTTTGAGCCAAATACTGATATTTTCAAATAGTTTTTGATAGTTACGCACGTGCTCAAACATCTCCACTGACACCACACGATCAAAAGAGGCAGGTTCAAGTTGCAACACATTGACATCACAAGTGATCACCGTCAGGTTATCCAGTTTTTTTAAACGGGCTTGTTCCTGAATATACTCGCGCTGCGTTGAAGAATTTGACACGACTGTAATACGGGCCCTTGGATAACGCTCGGCCATATATAGACTTAAAGAACCCCAACCGCAGCCAATTTCCAAAATATCCTGCCCGTCTTTCAGTTGTGCTCGCTGGCAATAGCATGCAAGAGCAGCTTCTTCGGCTTGGTCTAGCGTTGTATCGGCATGTTCAAAGAGACTCGCGCTATATTTCAAACGCTTACCGAGTACTGCCTGAAAAAATGCGGTCGGCAGTTCATAATGCTGTTCATTGGCTTTGTCTGTCTCAATGGCAATTTCGCTGTTTTTCAGCATGGTCAGCACATCCATATAGCGCTGCGCTGCCAATGCGGGGTTAAACCGACCTTCTTGTGCCAAACGTTTTTTGCTTAAAGTACGAATGCCTGCACGAATCACTGGGTCTGGCACCTTGCCATTTTCGATCAGTTCTAAGGTTTTTTTAATCATAAAGTCCATGTATTTACCTACTCTTTGGGTGGCCACGGAATAAACATTGAAGTTCGTCGTTGATAGTCTTTATAGTTGTCGCCACGGTGGGCGAGCGCCTGTTTTTCACTAAAGGGAATACCTGTAAAGTAGTACAAGAATAGCCACATCAGCAGTGGATATATCCATAATTCATAGCATCCTGCTGCCAAACCGAGCACTGGATAGGCAAACCAATGCAGCCATTCAAAAAAATAATTCGGATGGCGCGAATATTTCCACAAGCCCTGATCCATGGTTTTACCTTGATTCTGTGGATCTAGCTTAAAACGGTAAAGTTGCTGATCGGCAGTGCTTTCACCTATCAAAGCCAAGAGCATGATCATACCCGCCCCAATCACAGTGACCAAAGTCCAGTCATTCCATTGCTCGGTCGAGATACTTAACAACTTCAGCATTGGGTAGGAAAACAGTAGCGCCAAACCTGCCTGAAATATAAAAAACACCAGAAAACCAAGATGCTGATAATCCCCCATCGCTCGGCGCATGTTGGCATAACGCGTGTCTTCTTGGGTTTCATTGGCATAGCGCCGTAACAGATGCCAAGTCAGCCGTGAAAACCAGATCCCACTCGCCAGTCCCAGAAATAACCGAACCAACAGTGGTGCACTGTGAATCGCCCAAGCGGCAATAATCATGTTTAGGGCAATACTGAAACTCCAAGCGACATCGACTAGCCCTGCTCTGCGGTTATAGGTCACCAACACCCAGCTACAGAGCATGATGAAGACATTGAGCAAAAATAAATCTAGCAGCATGTCGCCCTCCTGTTTTATTTCTGCTTAGTAAGCACTGGCTTCAAACAGCAAATGAACATCGCTGATCACACCTTCGCGGAAGCCACCTTCGCAATAACACAGATAAAAATCCCACATGCGGATAAAGCGCTCATCAAAACCAAGTTGCAACACCTGATCACGTTGCTCCAGAAAACGCTGGCGCCAACACTTCAAGGTTTGTGCATAGCTTTGACCAATATCTTCCAGATGTTTGAGACGAAGTTTTTGCTCAGAAGCCGTTTGCGTCATCACACTGATACATGGAATAAAACTACCGGGGAAAATATAACGCTTAATATAATCCACCGTATTTAAAGCTTTAACATAGCGTGCATCTTCAATGGTAATCGCCTGTATCAAGGCTAGACCATTCGGCTTAAGGAGCTCGCGGCATTTTTGGAAATAAGTTGGTAAATATTGCTCACCCACTGCTTCAATCATTTCAATCGACACCAGCTTGTCGTATTTGCCTTCTAGTAAACGGTAGTCCTGAAGCTGTACAGACACCCGATGAGACAGCCCTGCTTCAGCAACTCGGGCTACAGCCTCATCATATTGTGCCTGGGAAATGGTAATGGTGGTCACCTTACAGCCATAATGCTGAGCCGCATAAATGGCAAAGCCTCCCCAGCCGCTGCCAATTTCAACCAAATGGTCCATCGGTTGCAATTGAAGTTTTTGGCAGATCAGTTCTTTTTTATAATCTGAAGCTTGTTCCAAGCTCATACAAGGGTCTTTAAACACCGCACTGGAATACATCATGCTGGAATCTAAGAACAATTTAAAAAAATCATTGCTCAAGTCATAATGCTCAGCAATATTCTGACGACTGCCATCAATCGAATTCTTGCGGGATTTATACCAAGCCTTGAGTACCAGCTGGCTAGCTTTTGCCACCACATTTTGATTCATCCGATCAAGCACATCACGATTACGCGCTAGAATACGAATTACATTGACCAGATCTTCACTGCTCCAGTAACCACGAATAAATCCTTCTGCTGCCCCCAGTACACCATTACGGAACAACAGTTCCATTAGACGGGTATCGTGCACCTGAATCACGGCCTGCAGATCACTGTTTTCGCCAACTGTTCCGCTCCAGATGCCTTTAAAAATCAGCTGACCATGCCGCAATTTCAGCAAATGCCGTAATACCACCGGCAGTTCGGTGTGCTCTCCCATTAACAGTGTTTTCATAGTCATGTCTTTCCTTTTTCTTTTTTAGGATGGCGGTAAAACGGAATTTTCTTTTTCCATAAACGAAAGGCATGCAGATAAATTCCGCTGACCATCCTGAAGGGTTCAAGAACTTTCAGTACAGCATAGCGATGCTGCTGTGAAGGAACTGTGATGGCCTGCAGGGAAAATTTCAGGGTGGCATCGAATTGCAGCACGGCCTGCTCAAACAGCTGCATATGAATCACATTTTGTTGTTCTGAAAAGCTAAAACGCCAACGATAATCTAGCTCCATCGGCATGAACGGCGACACATGAAAGTCCTTTTTAAAATCAAACTGGTGACTTTGGTACGGCGCATGTTGGTCTGCATTGTTTCGGCAGTCGTGAATGTAGACCTGTCTTTCATTCCACGGTGTATTGGTAATTTCACTAAGTACAAATATCAGTTGGTCGGTGGCATCTAAGACTAGATAAAACACTACAGAATTAAAGCGAAAGCCGAGTGTTCGTGGCAAAGCCATTACTCGGATAGATGCGGCATGCGGTAATAGATAGTTTTCCCGCTTGATGAGCAAACGTGAGACCTTCTGCCGAATCGAACCATATTCCATGGTCAGAAAATCCCGCTCATCTAGGGTCAAGAAATTCCAGCGGCTGGAAGACCAGAGCCAGGATTTACCGGTAAAGGTCGCGAGCTGATCCGGATCAAACCATAGATAGGTTAGCTGGGTCTCAAAAGCATGGGCTTTGGGCAAATAACGTCGGTGCCGGATTTCGGCAGAGGCAATCGCCAGTGGATACATCTGCATCATGTGCTCCTAGGCGGCCTGTTCGGCCTGTTTCAATAGCTGATCGACTACCCATGATGCGCTACGCGCCCCATCCTCATGAAAGCCCCAGCCCCAGTAAGCACCACAGTATGAAGTGCGGTTTTGGCCGTTGACCTCGACCCAGCGTTGCTGTGCTTCAATCGCCGGGGCATCAAACACTGGATGACGGTAATGTCGTTCTACCCAGACTTTTTTCGGATTCAGGGCAAAATTAGGATTCAGGGTGGCAAAGACTTGGGTTTTGCAGTTCAGGTTCTGCAACTGGTTCATCCAGTAGCTAAAGCCATAATGTGTGCCACTGTGCTGGAATGGCGTCTGTTCAGTGGCCTGAGTCGGCGTGACGTGTACATGCCAGCTGGCCCACTGGCGACGGGATTTGGGCATGATAGAGGTATCGGAATGTACCACCATGCGGTTATCCTGATAGCGGAACTTGCCTAGCACGTCCAGCTCCTGCGCGGTCGGGTCTTTCAGCAGTTCCAGGCTGTCATCGGCGTGGCTGGCGAAAATCACCCAGTCAAAACGCTCGCTACCTTGTTGGGTTTCAATCAGTACATCATTGGCGCTGCGAGACACCTGATGCACAGCAGTTTTACGGAAGGTGATATTGCACTGGGCTTGAATGGCACGAACGTAGCGAGCTGATCCACCCTTGACCGTCAGCCATAAAGGACGGTCTTTGAGCTGCAACATGCGATGATGCTGGAAAAAGCTCACCACAAATTTATAGGGAATCTGTCCGGCCTGTTCCACCGGACAGGACCACAGCGCTCCACACATCGGATAGAGATGTTCATGACGGAAGGCATCGCTATAACCATGGTGATTTAAATACTCATCAATACTTAGCTGTGCATCGACCTGTTCCACATCCAGATCTTTATTGGCCGCATAGAAACGGAACAGATCCGACAACATCGCGCGAAAATCTGCATTAAAAAAGTTTTGAGGTCGGAACAATAACGAGAATTTTTTTGAAGGATTGTACTGTAAGCCACTGACCTGATTATTCACCGAAAAGCCCATGTCACTGCTTTGCGATTGAATCCCAAGTTCTTTTAGCATGGCGCAGAACAGCGGATAGTTATGCTCGTTAAACACAATAAAGCCACTGTCCACCGCAACCTGTTCACCATCGATATTCAGCTGATGGGTATCGGTATGACCACCAAAGTAGTTCTTCTTTTCAAATACTGTGACTTCATGCGCTTTGCTGAGTTTCCAGGCAGCGTACAGACCGGAAATACCTGAACCAATAATTGCAATTTTCATGGCGATTCCTTTGAATGAATAGTCGGAGTGCCGGTCTTGGCAGCTTTTTTCTGTTTTCGAGCCCGGGCAATTTTACTGACATCATAGACCCGTGGCGGAATCGGCTTGAGTCCCCAGACCAGCCCGAACAAAGACATGAGTTTCAGCAGGTAATAGGTCACATCAATCTGCCACCAGTAAAAACCCTGCCGTGTACTGCCGGCATAATAATGGTGATTGTTGTGCCAGCCTTCGCCCAAGGTAATGATTGACAAGAATAAGTTGTTGCGGCTGTGATCTTCAGTGTCAAAATCCCGGCTGCCATAATGATGCGCCAATGAGTTAATACACAAAGTGGCATGGAGCAGCAACACAGTGGAGACCACAAACCCCCAGACCAGCAATTGCAGGCCGGAGGTACCGAGTTGCGGCCAGGTCATAGCCAGCCACTCCCCTAGCGCATAAATACCGCCCGCGGTCAGCACCACCACAATTAAACTGAAACGGTCCAGCCAGATCAGTTCCGGATATTTCAGCCAATCTCTAATGACTTCTTTACGCGTGGCAAAGTTATATTCGTTTAAAAACCAGCCAACGTGGCTGTACCAAAAACCATGCGTGGAGGAATGCGGGTCTTGCAAGGTATCGGTATAGCGATGGTGATAACGGTGGTGCGCCGCCCACCAGAGCGGGCCACGCTGCGCACTCATGGTACCCATCAACACAAACAGGAACTGTACTAAACGCGAAGTCTGAAAAGTTTTATGTGACAGATAACGATGAAAAAAAGCGGTGATGGAAAACATGCGGATGAGGTAGAACGCCAGCATAAAGCCCAGCGCAAACCATGACACTCCCACCCAGAACACGGCGAGACAGGCTAGATGTAATAGAATAAAGGGTAAAATCCTCAGCCACTGAATCTTGCTGTTTTCAGCCGTCAGTGTTTCGGGCGCTGTGGGTGTAGACCAGCTGTCTATCCATCGCATCAGACTTTTCAACATGGACTCATCCTATTTTCAAGCGATTGTCTTTATTCTATTTGATGAGTGTAATCAGTCAGATATGAATTTTATGTGAAATGAAATAAAAAAAGCCGAACTGTGTAGAGAGAGTGGTCAGTTCGGCAAAAGGTTAACAGATTAATGCGACAATTTGATCAGTTTTGTGATGTCATAACCATAATATTTTGCTGTCTCCAGATAAGACTTATAGATGGCTTCATCCAGTTGCGGTTCACGCGATAAAATCCACAGGTATTTGGTACTCGGTCCACCGACCAGTGCCACTTTATATTCCGGATCCACGCGTAATACCCAGTAATGCCCTTTGGTAAACGGAATCCATCTTAAACCTGGCGGCAAAAAGCTGACCTTTAGTTTGCTGTTGCCCTGATTTTGCGGATAGGCCACCCCTTCAGAGCTGATCATTTCACCATTTTCAATCCGGCAGCTATTTAATACGCCCATAGTCTGATCGGCATTGACAATGTAGTGTGCCGAGATATTCGATACGCATTTACGCTGAAAATACATCGGTAAATGCGCAATTTCATACCATTTACCAGCATACTTCTGGATATCAACCTGATTGACTGCCCGAGGGGTAACCGTTTCAGCTTGAGCTGTAAAGCTTAAGCAGATGATGGCTAACGCTGTAACTGCAAAAACTGACTTTAATAGCATCTTCATTTTTAAGCCTTATTTGATTTCCAAGATTAAGATAACCCAAGTCGATGTGAACAAAATGTGAAGATTAAATGCAGGACGAATGTAGGCAAAATTTCAATCTTACAGCCTGAGAAAATGGGGAAAATCATTTCTTCTTGGATCCCCTTTTAAAGCGGTAAATTGGTTTTTTAGATTCAATGTAGCAATATTGTCGATAGTATTATTTAAAAAAGCCAACTAGATCAACATATTAATTCCTGAACCAATCATCTTTTATAAGGCAATTAAATATACATATAAAAAAACTTGATTAATTTTATTTTTAAGGTATAGTTAACTCAACTAGAAAAAAGTCTTGTTTCATTAAATCTCTCTTAAGTATCGTCGTTTTATTCATAATTCTTCGTTTTTTTCAGATTTTAAGTTTCATTCTTTATTATTTTCAAAGTTATATGCAGTCAATAAAATGACTAAAAATTATTAAAAAATCAGTAGGATTTATTATGTCAAACTCAAATGTTGTTAAAGGTACCGTTAAGTGGTTCAATGAAACTAAAGGTTTTGGTTTTATTCAACAAGAATCAGGTCCAGATGTTTTTGCGCACTTTAGTGAAATTGCTAACTCAGGTTTTAAAACATTATTCGAAGGCCAACAGGTTGAATTTAGTATTGCTCAAGGTCAAAAAGGACCGAATGCGGTCAATATTGTTGCTATATAAGCACTAAAATACGAGTTTAAAAAGCACTACTCAGTGCTTTTTTAATTTTAAAGAAAAAGTTGTTTTCCATATTGGAAAAAATCATAAAAACAGGATATAAATTGTTAAAAGTTAATGAATTAATAGCAAAATCTAAAAATGGTACTGAAATTATCGTTTCTTTAATTCCCTTAAATAAAATGCA
This sequence comes from Acinetobacter sp. YH12219, assembly GCF_013417875.1. Lineage (NCBI taxonomy): Bacteria > Pseudomonadati > Pseudomonadota > Gammaproteobacteria > Moraxellales > Moraxellaceae > Acinetobacter > Acinetobacter sp. YH12219. The sequence goes on along the minus strand of NZ_VPDC01000034.1, from coordinate 277 downwards.
GAATACACGTCAAGGTTTTAAAGAAATTGAAGTGGGAAAAAGAGTTCTGCTGGAATCTGGAATTGAGGTAGATTTAAATTTAGATGGTCGTACATTTTATACGTCTTTAAATCAATTATTTAAGCTAAATCAAAAAGTTATTTAAAAAATAATAGATTTCTTTCATAAGTCATTTTTCACTCAGCTCCAAGTTATAAATTCCAGCAATTAGATTGAATCTTAATGCTAGTCTTTTGCCTCGATTGCGATATCGCTCAGCAAGAATTTTGAAGGTTTT
>NZ_VPDC01000033.1:0-16420 GCF_013417875.1 Acinetobacter sp. YH12219 | reverse complement strand
TGATGAAATACGGTATTCTGATGTGACAAAACCTGAATCCTTTATAGTTGAAGTCTTTGTTAGCACTTACATTTTAACTATTTTGGACTCAGGTTTTTTATTTAAGTCAAACTATGGGACAGCAGTGCCTTTCGGCCGCTTTTCAAATGAATGTTGTATTCTTTTTTAAATGCTTTGGAGGCTTATTCTGATTTATCGCCCAAGCTAAAGAACCAGTTCAAAATCAGCGCTGCAAATGTAGCAGTACCAATACCACCTAAGTTGAAGTTACCGAATTGAAGTGCAAAGTCACCTGTACCTAAAATAATCGTGACTGCTGCCACCATCAGGTTTTTATTTTTTGAGAAATCGACTTTGTTTTCAATCCAAATTTTCGCACCTGCAATGGTAATTAGACCAAATACAACAATCGATGCACCTGTCAAAATGGCTTGCGGAATGGTATGAATAATCGCACCAAACTTTGGAGAAAGACCAAGGAAGATGGCGAATACCCCTGCAAAGACAAAGACGATAGTTGAGTAAACGCGAGTCACTGCCATCACACCAATATTTTCGCCATAAGTGGTCATACCCGGACCGCCGACACCGCCTGAAAGTGTGGTTGCAACACCATCTGCAACGAAGGCTTTACCAATGTGCGGATCAAGATTTTCACCTGTCATCGCGCCTACAGCTTTGATGTGGCCAAGGTTTTCTGCAACCAAAATCAACGCAATCGGTGCAATAATAAGCATGGCATTGAAGTCGAAGACGGGTGAATGGAAGTGCGGAACACCAAACCAAGCAGCTTCTTGTACGGGAACGAAATTGATTGGTGTGCCATGACCCATGACATTGGAAATGATGTAATACACCAAATATGCCAGTAATAGACCGACCAACAGTAATAAGCGTTGTAACAAGCCCTTCGTGAACACTGCAATCGAACCCATACACAGTACAGTGACTAATGCCATCCACATATTAAAGTTGTTGCCTGCAACCCCTTTAATAGTGACTGGGGCTAGGTTCAGACCAATGATCATCACCACTGCACCTGTCACTACAGGTGGCATGAGTTTTTCAATCCAACGGGTACCCGTTGCCATCACGATAAAACCAAAAATGGCATATAAAATACCGCAGGCCATAATCCCGCCAGCAGCCAATGCGATATTGGCATTTGCTGCGCCAGTACCTGACGCTGCATAACCTGTTGCGGCAATGACCACACCAATAAAGGCAAAGCTTGAGCCTAAATAACTTGGTACACGACCACCTGTCATAAAGAAGAATAGGATGGTACAGATCCCCGACATTAAAATCGCAAGGTTGGCATCAAAGCCCATCAAAAATGGCGCAAGGACAGTTGCACCAAACATTGCAAAGGCATGTTGTATCCCCAATACAACACTTTGCACCGGAGGTAGATACTCATTTGTACCTACAGGACGTGCATCAATATTGCCTTCGTACGGGCGCCATTTGGGAAACCAATTGGACATAAAATGAGCACTCAATAGATAAATTGTGCACATCATACTCTTGTTTTTTAGAAGATTTAATCTCTTTTAAAAATATTTTGTTCAAACTAATTACATGACTTTACATGTAAATTTACCAAATGGTAAAAGTTTTAAGGGTGTAAAAAAGGCATTAAATCATGCAATTAATCAAATAGGCTTGAAGCCAATTCTTCATAAATTTTTCTTATTTTATATATTCCAAAATAAATTAAAACCAATATGACTGGTTAAAAAAAAAGCACACAGTTCTGTGTGCTTTTTGAAAACTTGGAAGATTTAGCCAGTGTTACGCAAACCTGCCGCAATACCCGCGATACTAACCATCAACGCATGGTCGACTGGGGTATTTTCAGCCTGACGCTCGGCAAGGTATGCACGGCGGCGTTTCATCAGTTCGGCTTGTAGTAAATGTAGCGGCAATAAATAAGGCTTACGCACCTTCATGGATTGGTCGAGCACATCGTTACTGCTAAGTAATTTCGATTCACCTTTGAGTGCTAATAGCGTTTGTACCGCATCACGTAAACGCTGACGTAACTCTTCGCCCAACTGTTTGAGGTCTGCGTCATCTGTCAGATGAGACTCATAATATAGTGCCACATGGCCATCGGCTTTGGACAAGACCATTTCCAACATATCAATCAGGGTTTGGAAATAAGGCCATTGCTCTAACATTTCTTCGAGTGTCTGCTTTTGACCTTGATCAATCACTTGATTAATCGCAGCACCTGTACCGAGCCAAGCAGGAAGCATCAAACGGATTTGCGTCCATGCGAACACCCAAGGAATCGCACGTAAAGACTCAATTCCACCGCTGACTTTACGTTTGGCTGGGCGTGATCCGAGCGGTAACATTTGTAGTTCCAGTTCGGGTGTCACAGTCCGTAGGTATTTTACAAAATGCAGATTTTCACGCACGGTTTGACGATACACCTGTACCGACAGATCCGTCATGCTGTGCATGAGCTGACGCCATTCCTGTTTCGGTTCAGGCGGTGGCAATAAGGTCGCTTCTAAGGTCGCTGCGGTGTAAATTTCTAGGTTTTGTAAGGCAATGCCTTCTAATCCAAACTTGAAGCGAATCATTTCCCCTTGTTCTGTGACACGGATTGCACCTGAAATCGAACCTGGTGGCTGTGAAAATAGGGCTTGCTGTGTCGGCGCACCACCACGGCTGATTGAACCGCCACGGCCATGGAATAATGTCAGTTGTACATCATGTTTTTTCGCAACTGCGGTTAATTCTTCCTGTGCACGATACTGCGCCCAGTTTGCCGACATAAAGCCCGCATCTTTGGCTGAGTCTGAATAGCCAATCATCACCTCGTGTTTACCCTGAATATGCTGCTTATACCAATGCATATTGAATAGGGTATTCATGGTACGGGCTGCACCATCCAAATCTTTTAGAGTTTCAAACAGTGGCACGACGCGTAGCGCTTGTTTGATGCCGGCTTCTTTTTGCAGTAACAATACAGCCAAGACATCACTCGGATGTTCGGCCATGGAAATAATATAAGCCCCTAAACTTTCAGGTGGCTGTTCTGCCAAAGTGCGCATGGTCGCAAAGACTTCTTGTACATCTGGATGTTCAATCAGGCTTTGTTTTGGCTCATTTAAAAACTTCGGTAGCAATGGACGTTTGCTTTGCAGTTCCTGAATCAAGAAGTTTTGACGGGCTTGCTCCGTCCATGTTTCAAAATTGCCTAAACCTAAATATTCCGTAATGGCAGAAATGGCTTGGCGATGACGAGTCGACTCCTGACGAATATCGAGTTTGAGTAATTCGATACCGAAACAATTCACCCGATGAATAAAGTCGAGTAACTGACCATTGGCAATTTCAGGTAAACCGCTGTCAATCAGTGAACGGTAGCAAACCAATAGTGGATCGAGCAGTTCATGGCGGCTTTTAATGACTTGGCTATCGTCCGCATCTTCACCACGGAGTTTTAGTGCCAACCAGTGACGAGTGGCTTTGAGGCGTTCCCGTGCATCACGTAGATATTCACGATACGGTTCAGGGTGGAAATGACCCAAGGCATCACTAAGCTCTTTGCTGCATTCTTGAATCGAAAGTTCCCAGCGCAGGTCTTCGATATCGCGTAAATACAGGTCGGCAGCTTTCCAACGTGAAAGCCAAAGCACTTCTTGAGTAATATTATGGGTGACGTTTGGGTTACCATCACGGTCACCGCCCATCCATGACGCAAAGCGCACTGGGGCAACATTTAAAGGCAACGTCTTGCCACAATGATCTTGAACCATGCCATCCAATTCACGCATGAATTTGGGTACAGCATTCCACAAGGTCTGTTCAATGGTCGTGAAGCCCCATTTTGCTTCGTCGACAGGCGTCGGGCGATGTTGACGAATTTCATCCGTTTGCCATGCCGAGCAAATCAGTTGTTTTAAATCATCCAGTACGGCTTTGCGTTCGCGTGGCGTAAGTTTTTGTTGATCCATTTTAAACAGACAATCATTAATCCCATCATATTTTTGGATCAAGGTACGGCGGCTGACTTCAGTTGGATGTGCGGTCAGGACCAATTCAATTTTTAATTCACAAATTTGTTGGAACAGTTGTTCCGCACTGATGTTATTGCTTTTAAATTTTTCAAATAAATGATCGAGTGGATTCGGTGATGGTGCTTGCTCATCAAACTCACTTTGGCGACGGCTGCGCACCACATTGTATTGTTCGGCAATATTGGCAAAGTTGAGAAAGTGTGTAAATGCACGGGTCAGTGGCAGAATTTCTTCATCTTTTAAATTTAAAAATAATTGTTCTAACTGTTTTTCGGCTTCAACTTGTCCATCGCGCGCGCCTTTAGACAAAGCACGAATTTGCTCTACCTGATTAAACAAATCTTGTCCTGCATGCTGCTTTAGGGTTTCACCCAATAAATTGCCCAGTAAGCGCACGTCTTCACGTAATGGAGCATCAATTTGTTGAATCATTTGTTATTTCTCCGTGTATTCCTGTCTCGACTATACCCCGAAAGTGCTGTGGCAAAAGGGGGTACAGACAAAAGTCGGATGACTTTTCTAGGTAAATGAGCAATAGCTATGCCATTTGTTTCAGTTTAGCGTTGAAATATTTCAGAAAATGCTTAGCTCTGCGTGCTGAGTTGATATTTCAGCATAAAGATTTCGATGGCAGAGTGAATAATGGCTTGCCGCTCTGCTGCTTCAGGTACTGGGCGCATGCCCAATAAAACCTCTTGATGGCGTAGTCCCATCAGTAGCGACACAATCAGTTCAGTTTGTCGGGCAGGGTGATCCTGCTGAATGAAATTTAAAGCTGCTGCATCTTGAAAAAAGTTTTCCCAGACTTGGCGCATTTTTAAATGTGAGGCACGGAAAAACTGTTCCACCAAAGGACTGTGTTCGGCAGCCAACTCCAAAAGTAATAAATCCAGTTTAATGGCTTCAGGCAAATTCATGATGTTCAGCCCCAACTCACAAATTTCAACGAAAGCCTGCATAAAATGACTTTCGCTGTGCAGATGTCGCGGGCGAGTATTTAAAATATATTCACAGGTGTCTTCAATCGCACTGGTAAATAAAGTGGCTTTGTCCTGAAAATGGTTATAGACCGTCAGTTTGGTGACCGCTGCATGTTGGGCAATCTGATTCATGCTGCAACCGTGATAGCCCATTTCTAAAAATAATTGTTTTGCAGACTCTAAAATCCGTTGTCGTTTTTCTAAGTCTTTCGGGCGGCCGACATTCATTTGCTGAAAAAATTCCAAAAAAGGCGAAAAGGTCATTGATTTAGGATAATTAATCTAATTAATGTACCGCATGGTTTATTAATTAAAAAATAACCAAATTAATTGAATAATATTCTGCCCTAAAAAAGACTTTTTATTAAGAGCGAACTTCATGAGTACGATTAAGATCACAGTTGTCAGCATGATTATCGTTTGCAGTGTGACCTTATGGGGATGCAGCAAGGATAAAGCCCAAACAGAACAGGAAGTGCCATTTGTGATGGTGACTCAGCCAGGCGCCACACATTTTGAACAAAAAAGTTATGCGGGTGATGTACAAGCACGCCAGCAAACAGCTTTAGCGTTTCGGGTTGGCGGTCAAATCACTGAGCGCTATGTCGATGTTGGAGACCAAGTCCGAGTCGGGCAAGTCTTGGCAAAATTAGACGTCAAAGATGCACAGTTGCAACTGAATGCAGCACAAGCGCAGCTTGAAAGTGCGCGTTCCGCTGCACAAATTGCTGAAGATGAACTAAAACGCTTTAAGCAATTATTGCCAGTCAATGCTGTGAGTCGTTCGCAGTACGATGCGGTGGAAAACCAATATAAAGCAGCACAGTCGAATTTAAAGCAAGCGCAATCCAATTATGATGTGAGTCGTAATCAGACCGGTTATAACCAATTAATTGCCAATAAAAATGGGGTCATTACTGAGCGTAATATTGAGATTGGTCAAGTGATTGCAGCAGGACAACCGGCATTTCAATTGGCGATTGCAGGTGAACGTGAAGTGGTCATTGGTGTGCCTGAACAAGCGGTTACTGAAATTAAAACAGGGCAGGATGCATGGGTCACCTTGTGGTCGAAACCACAGGAAAAATTTGCAGGCTATGTGCGAGAAATTAGTCCTGCTGCTGATCAGTCTCGTACTTATAGTGTCAAAGTGGCATTACGTGAAGGCAATAGCGCCATTCAACTGGGGCAAAGTGCACGGGTATTTTTAACCAAAGCACAGCAGAATGTTTTGCATGTGCCGTTATCGAGTGTGTCTGCGAGTGGTCAGCAGGCATATGTGATGGTGGTCAATGCAGATAATACTGTACGTAAAGTTCCAGTAAGTTTAGGCGAATACGGACGTGATAGCGTGCCCGTACTTAGTGGTCTGCAAGCAGGGGATTTTGTGGTGGTTGGCGGCGTGCATTTACTCCGCGAAAAACAAAAAATACAACCCGTTGATCGTGAAAATCGTGCGGTACACATTCAGACAGGAGTTAAATAATGAATTTTAACTTGTCTGAGTGGGCACTGAAAAATAAAGGTTTAATCCTTTATTTTATGATTCTGCTGGGCATCGTTGGGATATTTTCCTATTCCAAATTGTCGCAGAGTGAAGACCCGCCATTTACCTTTAAAGTCATGGTGATTCAAACCTATTGGCCTGGTGCAACAGCCAAAGAAGTTTCGCTACAGGTCACCGATCGAATTGAAAAAGAACTGATGACTACGGGGCAGTATGAACGCATCATGGCGTATTCACGTCCGGGTGAATCCATGGTGACCTTTGTGGCCAAGGACAGTCTACGTTCGCAGCAAGTCCCCGATGTTTGGTACACCGTGCGTAAAAAGGTCAATGATGTTCGCCATCAATTACCATCTGGGGTGCAAGGTCCTTTCTTTAATGATGAGTTTGGTGACACCTTCGGTAATATCTATGTGCTCACCGGCAAAGACTTTGACTATGCCACCATGAAGGAATATGCCGACCGTTTACAGCTCCAGTTACAACGAGTCAAAGACGTTGCGAAAGTGGATTTGATTGGTCTACAAGATCAAAAAGTTTGGATTGAAATTTCCAACACCAAAGCTACGCAAATGGGCATACCTGTGACGGCGATTCAACAAGCCTTGCAGCAGCAAAATACGGTTGCTAGTGCCGGCTTTTTTGAAACCAATTCAGACCGTATTCAAGTGCGTGTCAGCGGCAATTTACAAAACATTGATGAACTGCGTCAGATGCCCTTATTGGTGAATGGCCGAACGATTCAATTGGGTGATGTGGCAGATGTACATCGGGGCTTTAGTGATCCCCCACAGCCGCGTATGCGATTTATGGGCGAAAATGGTTTAGGCATTGCCGTGTCGATGCGTAAAGGTGGCGACATTCTGGCTTTGGGTAAAAACCTTGAAACAGAATTTGCCCGCTTGCAAAAAACCTTGCCCTTGGGCATGGAACTAAAAAAAGTATCGGATCAGCCTGTTGCCGTGAAGCGCAGCGTCAATGAGTTTATGAAAGTCCTCGCTGAGGCGGTGATTATCGTCCTATTGGTGAGCTTCTTCTCCTTGGGTTTCCGTACAGGTCTTGTCGTTGCATTTTCCATTCCCTTGGTCTTGGCCATGACTTTTGCTGGCATGCAGATGTTTGATGTCGGGTTGCACAAGATTTCTTTGGGGGCCTTGATTCTCGCACTCGGTTTATTGGTGGATGATGCGATTATTGCTGTCGAAATGATGGCGATTAAAATGGAGCAGGGCTATAGCCGATTACAAGCCGCCGGACATGCATGGCGGACCACTGCATTTCCAATGCTGACAGGCACACTGATTACTGCGGCTGGCTTTTTGCCGATTGCCACAGCCGCATCGAGCACAGGCGAATATACCCGCTCGATTTTCCAAGTGGTCACCATTGCATTGGTGGTGTCATGGTTTGCAGCAGTACTGTTTGTTCCCTATCTGGGGGATAAATTACTGCCAGATTTTAACAAAGATTTAGTACAAAAAACCCCGTGGTATCAGCGCCTGTGGGCACGTTTACGTAAGCAGCCCGAACCTCAGCCGATGGTGCATCATGCCGGCGAACATCATGATCCTTATCAGTCTCCGTTTTATCAACGTTTCCGTGGTTGGGTCGACACTTGTGTGACCTATCGCAAGACGGTGATTGCCGCGACGGTTGGCATTTTTGTGTTATCGATTTTAATGTTTAAAACCGTACCACAGCAGTTCTTCCCACCGTCAAACCGTGCTGAAATTTTAGTGGATTTAAAGCTTGAGGAAGGCGCTTCACTGAAGGCCACAGAAGCGGCCGTAAAAAAAGTCGAAGCGTTCTTGTCAAAAAAACAGGGCATTGATAATTTTGTGGCTTATGTGGGGACAGGTTCGCCGCGGTTTTATTTACCTCTAGATCAACAGCTACCTCAAGCCAGTTTTGCTCAGTTTGTGGTGTTGGCTTCATCTTTAGATGATCGCAATGAAATCCGTCAGTCATTAGCAGAAGAAATCCGTAAGCTCTTACCTGAAGTACGTACTCGCGTTTCACTTTTAGAAAATGGTCCACCCGTGGGTTATCCATTGCAGTTCCGCGTGTCAGGTGAAGATCTGAGCTTGGTGCGTGAGTGGGCACAACGGGTGTCTGCAAAAGTCAGTGAAAACCCGAACACCACCAATGTGCATTTGGATTGGGGTGAACCAAGCAAAGTCATTAAACTGGACATCGACCAAGATCGCGCACGTCAAATGGGAGTTTCCAGTCTAGATCTGTCCAATTTCCTGAATAGTTCAATCAGTGGTGCAGTGATTAATCAGTATCGTGAGAAACGAGAGCTGATTGAAATTCGGATGCGTGGTGATCAAGCGGAGCGATTGGATGTCGGTTCGCTCAGCAGTTTGGCAGTACCGACCAGCAATGGTGGTTCAGTGCCATTGGCGCAGATTGCGAAAATTGAGTATAGCTTTGAAGAAGGTTTGATTTGGCATCGTAACCGTTTACCGACCATTACTGTGCGCGCGGATATTCGCAGTAAATTGCAACCTGCAACGGTGGTGGGTGAGTTAAAAGATTCATTTGATCAGCTACGTGCAGAGATGCCGAATGGTTATCTACTCGAAGTAGGCGGCACTGTGGAAGAGTCAGCACGAGGTCAAACTTCTGTAAATGCGGGCATGCCACTATTTCTCGCAGTTGTCATGACTTTGTTGATGATTCAATTACGCAGCATGTCACGGGCGATGATCGTATTTTTAACTGCACCTTTGGGCATTATTGGCGTGGTGTTATTCCTGTTATTGTTCAATAAACCCTTTGGTTTTGTGGCGATGCTCGGCACGATTGCACTGTCAGGAATGATTATGCGCAATTCACTGATTTTGATTGATCAGATTGAACAAGATATTCAGTCCGGGGAGTCGGCTTGGGATGCGATTATCAATGCGACGGTACGTCGTTGCCGTCCCATTGTGTTGACTGCATTGGCCGCTGTATTGGCGATGATTCCACTTTCTCGCAGTATTTTCTTCGGTCCAATGGCCGTGGCGATTATGGGTGGATTGATCGTGGCGACCCTACTGACTTTGTTCTTTTTACCTGCGTTGTATGCACAGTGGTTTAAAGTGAAAAAAACTCAGCAGAATCCTTAAAAGTGTCATAATATTGGGTGCGAAATATTGAATTTTTCTCTATAGTAGCACCTGATCTACAAAGACATTTTTAAAAAGTAAAACAACCACAAGTGCAGCGCGGCATATTGTGGTGTACGGGGTTGAATCACAGATGACAGCAGAGAGTTTAGCTAAGTATCGCCGTTATATTGCGATTTCTTATGTCTTCATGTTTTTCGCTTTATTTACCCTGATTAGTGGTGTATTTGCCTACGGCTTTGCACGCAAAGTAACTCAAATCGATTCTGCAGAAGTTTGGCTCCAAGCCCAAGCGCTTTGGGTCATGCGCACCGTCGTGATTTATTCCATGATGGCCATTTTTGCCGCACTGTGGTTTATTCCTTTATTTTTCTATTATTGGGACACCTATCTTTGGGTGACTGCATGCACGGTAATTGGTGTGATCTTTTCTGCGATTGCCTTTTTGTATCTATTAAATGCATGGATCCAAGGTCTATCCAAATTCGTTAAAAATAAGGCTGTTTTCTAAGTCGATTTATTTTTTTCCTGCCTACCCCTTGAAAAAATGGTTTGATTCCCCAATTTCAGACCACAGTTAAGTATTAAATTAAATTCCGTGAGGAGCATCGCCAGACATGGCTAAACGTGATTATTATGAGGTTTTAGGTGTATCTAAAACCGCAAGTGATGATGAAATTAAAAAAGCCTACCGTAAGTTGGCGATGAAGTATCACCCTGACCGTAATCCAGATAACCCAGAAGCTGAAGAAAAATTCAAAGAAGCTGCAGAAGCATATGAAGTTTTATCGGACAGCGAAAAACGTAGTATGTATGACCGTATGGGACATCAAGCTTTTGAAGGCGGCATGGGCGGCGGCGGTGGCTTCGGTGGCGGTTTTAGCGCAGAAGATATCTTTAGTCAGTTTGGTGACATATTCGGTGGCGCATTTGGCGGTGGTGGCCGTGGTGGTCAGCAACGTGCACGCCGTGGTTCAGACTTACGCTATGTTATGGAGCTTACCCTTGAGGAAGCTGTGAAGGGCGTGAAAAAAACCATTACCTTTACTGCGCCAGCGCCATGTGATGCCTGTGATGGTAAAGGATCTAAAAATCCGAATGACGTTGAAACCTGTAAAACCTGTCATGGTGCCGGTCAAGTGCGTATGCAACAGGGCTTCTTCTCTGTGCAGCAAACCTGTAGCACCTGTCGTGGTCAAGGTAAAATCATTAAGAACCCATGTAATAAATGTCATGGTTCAGGGGTTTCTGACCGTCAGCAAACTTTAGAGGTGACCATTCCTGCAGGTGTGGACAATGGCGACCGCGTACGTTTAAGTGGCAAAGGCGAGGCGATCCGTGATGGCCAAGCAGGCGACTTATATGTAGAAGTGGTGGTACGTGAACACGAAATCTTCCAACGTGATGGCGCTGACCTATATATGGATGTGCCTGTAAGCATTGCAGATGCTGCATTGGGTAAAGAAATTCAAATTCCGACACTCGATGGTCGTGTGAGCTTGAAAGTACCTGAAGGGACTCAAACTGGTAAATTGTTCCGCTTACGTGGTAAAGGTGTGAAGCCTGTACGTACCAGCATGACCGGTGACTTACTCTGCCGTATTGTGGTGGAAACGCCTGTGAACTTAACGGCTCGTCAACGTGAATTGTTGAAAGAGTTACAAGACACGATGGATGGCGATGACAATAAATCATCTCCGAAGAAAAAATCATTCTTCGACCGTTTATTTGATTAATTGATATGATTTGCTTGAGTTCGCTGTGATGTGAACTCAGGTATAAAAAAGCCTGCATAATTGCAGGCTTTTTTATTGAGCGTTTTAAGGTTTCGGCTGTGCTGTAGGCGGTAATAAACTCTCATAGCTCATGTCGAGCCTATAGATATTTTTAAGACGCTGTAGCTGATGACGTGCTTCAGCCTCACGACCATTAAATGCCAATAAACGTGCATATTTAATGATGTGGTATTTCGCTGGATAGCTGCGAACCAATTTTTCAGTATCCTGAATGGTTTGTTCAGAAACGATGGAGTACGGATTTAAACGAATAATCGCCACCCGATGTCTAAATTCCGTGAGCAAATAGATCGGCTCATGGTTGGTGATTTTCTCCGGTGTTTTTTCATATTTTGATGCCTGGCCCAGCTGAATCGCTGCATTGGCATAATCACGATAAATCACCGTAATCAGCACGGCGCCAATCACGAAAACAATGCGGATAAACCACGGAGACAGGCTCAAAGTAGCCGTCTGTGGCTTCGCTGCTTGAAGAATCCCAATAATAAAACCCGCAGGCAGTAAGAAATATGCGTAGTTTTGCGGAAACTCCAACATGGCATGAATAACGAAGACACCGACCATCAATAGGCCAATCACAGATAATGCAGACTTGGCTAACTTCTGTAATTGGATGCCCCAATAGGCGAAATAGGCCAAGAACGGCACACCAATAATGGCGCCATTCCACAATAAGAAATCCAAAATAAAATTGTGTGAGCTACGAATCCATACAGGCCCTTGTACCGTGTCAGAGATCGAGACAAAAGCGCTACTGGTTTGATGCCAACCATAGCCAAACCAAGGCTGTGCAGCTACGGCATGCGCCATTTGTTGCCAAATGGCTAAACGCGACATATCGCCACCAGCACGTTTGACCACGTCACGACTTTCTTGAATATTCATGTCGGACATTTGGCTCATGATTTGACTTAATTTTGGCATCAATACAATCAGCGCCACAAAGCCGATAAACCAGGCCAAACTGTAAAACCAGCGAAGACGGATATAATCTTTGTACTGTGCATAAGCCAAATAGACTAGGACACAGATACTAGCCACCCAAGAAGTCCGAGATTGGCTGAGCGCGACCCCAATTAAAATAGGTATCGCACAAGCGACCAAATAGCGGGTTTTAACTTTTTGCTGTTCATAAACATATAAGCAGGCTAACAAGGACATGAGCAGAAACGTGGCCATGTTATTCGGCTGAGCGAAATTTGCAAATGGGCGCGTAGTTCCACTAATTTTCATCACAAAAGGAAGAAACGAGTCAAAATCTAGCCACTGACATATTGCGATGAGCCCTGTCATAACCCCAGAAGCAACAAAGGTATAGCTCAGGTATAGGAAGGTTTTTTCGCGTTTTTCCGTACCTTGCGAGAGGCTGAAACCAAGATTGATACACAGCCAGAAGCTGAACACAAACAGCATACAGAGTAAGGCAATACTAAAATAATACACCTGCCCAAAAGCCAATTGGACGAAGGGAATCAGCGCTAAGAGCAATAGGGGCAAGGAAATTTTTGCCACCATGAGCTTTTCTTTAAAGAACGTTGCCGCTAAGGCAAACAGGGCAAAGAAGGTATAAAGCTCACCGGTATACGTGGCCCAAGGTCGGTAATGAATCGGAATCAGCCATGCCAGTGCAATACAGACTGCCGCACAAAGATACAATAGGGTTTTCATGAATATTCAAGATCAATAGAACGCGCCTATCATACCGTGAAAATGCCCAAACTTGGTGAGGGAATAGTCAGCGTCTGTCGAAGAGCTTGATTTGCAAAAGTCCTTCGGAAAATGCAGGATTTTTTTGTTTGTAACTTAGCCTGCGCATGGAGTTTTGATATAGTAAGACCAATTTCGAATCAACATTAGGAAAATGTTATGTCAGCAGCTCCACGTATTGGTATCTTGGGCGCAGGCGGTCGTATGGGACGCATCTTAATTCAGGCGGTTCAGCAAGCTGGCTATCAATTGGCTGCTGCGGTAGAACGTCCTGAAAGTAGCTTGGTCGGTGCGGATGCCGGTGAACTTGCAGGGATTGGCGCGGTTGGCGTAAAGGTTGTCGGTAACCTAGCTGAGGTTTTAAAAGATTGTGATGTCGTAATCGATTTTACTGCACCTGCAGCAACAGCACAGCATCTTAAACTTTGCCGTGAAGCAGGCGTTGCGATTGTCATTGGTACCACAGGTATGAATGATGAGCAAAAAGCTTATCTCGATGAAACAGCAACAGAAACCCCTGTGGTCTATGCAGCGAACTATTCTGTCGGTGTAAACGTTTCAATCAAACTTCTTGAATTGGCATCAAAAGTGTTTGGCGATACTGTGGATATTGAAGTGATTGAAGCTCATCATCGCCATAAAGTTGATGCACCATCAGGTACAGCGCTAATGTGGGGCGAAGCCATTGCCGGTGCTTTAGGACGTGACTTAAAACAAGATGCTGTGTATTGCCGTGAAGGTCATACGGGTCCACGTGAACGTCAAACCATTGGCTTCCAAACGATTCGTGGTGGTGACATTGTGGGTGAACATACTGCGATGTTTATTGCGGATGGCGAACGTGTTGAAATTACCCATAAAGCGACCAACCGTATGAACTTTGCCTCTGGTGCAGTACGTGCAGCTGCATGGGTAGTTGGTCGTGAAGCACGTAAGTACGATATGAAAGATGTACTGGGTTTTAACGATATTGACGTATAAAAGCGCGTTAAAATCCGTTATAACAACAGCATAAAATTAAAATAAGACGATCAATGGAATGAAAAAAGTCATCTTTATGGCCTGTGCTGTCGCATTCACTGCGGCAGTACAAGCGAAAACTATGGATAATGCCAAACTCACGATTAATAAAAATAATATTAAGGTTTGGACCTACCAAAATGCTCAAAATCCTGTCTTTCAATACAAAGCTGAAACTAGTTTTGATGTGCCCATCGAAAAAGCGGTTTCCCTGATTTTAGATGTGGAAAATGCAGTGAATTGGGTCCCTTATATGGGCAGTGTCAAAGTCTTATCCCGCGATGACCAGAAAGGTGAATTCAGTTTATATATGGTGTTGGATTTTCCTTTTCCCTTAAAAGACCGTGATTTGGTGGTACAAGGCAAAATGCGTAAAGATGCACAGGGCATTATTAGCATCCAAAATAAAGCGGTGAAAAAAGGTTATCCGATCAATCCCAATTATGTACGCCTCACCGACTATGAGGGCGATTGGACCTTCCAGCGTTTAGGCAATCAAAAAGTCAAAGTGTCGACCTATGGCTATGCTAATCCGGAAGGCTCCATTCCGCTCAGTTTCGTGAATATGTTTGTGCAGCAACAGCCTTATCAAATGCTACAAAAAATGAAAGTGCAGCTGGGTAAAAGCAAAACTGTTGCGACCGTTCCCGAAATTTTAAAATAAGCCTTAGTAATGATTCAGTTCAATATGAACGATCAATGACTTTGCATCTCAGGCAGGCGAAATGCAGTCAACTGCTGCATGTGCTGTGTTTCTGGAAGTTCGATGCTGAGTAAGGTCTGTTCTGGAAATTGATGCGGATGTAACTTGATTTGAAATTGCCGCGCGGTCATTTGTTCACAGGCAAAGCGAAGTTTGGCTTGCTGCGGCATGATATTCATGCCGTTTTCAGACTTGGCTTTATAGATATATAGCTGCTGATGTAACCCGCCGCTGGTGATCGGTTGGATCTGCTCAAGTTCATATTGCGTCAGTTTTTGGGCACTCAAAAAACCTTGAATTAAAGATTTACAGATAAAATTTTGCTGGCTTTGAGCTTGAGTGTGCTGTTCGGGTTGGCACGCCATAAGCGTGAGTGTGCTGAAGATGATTAGACCCGCTCGAAGCTGCGTGAAGTCATTCATGTATTTGTCCCCCTATCGTTATTTTTGAGATATCAACCTGATGCCATCAGCTTAAATCTGTTAACTTAATGGGTACAGATACAAGAATGATTAAAAAAAGGGTACAGATGGCTTTTCAATATCAGCAGCTTGCGCAGCAGTTGGCACAGAAAATTTATAGTGGTGAATTGGCCGCAGGGCAGCGTCTGTATGCGCTACGTCAATTTTCACAGCAGCATCAGATCAGTTTAAATACCGCGAAACGCTGCTATGAATTACTTGAAGCCAAAGGCCTGATTTATGTCAAAGAAAAGTCTGGTTATTTTGTGCAATCCTCACAGAAAGCCCAGCAAATTGCCGTGCCGAATCATCCTGATTTTGATTCCCGACCTCGTGAAATTTCGAATTTAGAATTGCAAATTCAGATCCATGAAGCCTCTGCAAATAGTCGCCTGATTCATTTGGGTTCAATTCAGTTGTCCCCCCAATTTTGTTCCTGTTGAAGCACTCAGACGTTCAATCCAAAGGGCATTAAAGCATTGTAAACCAGAAGATTTTTTATATAACAATCGGCAAGGTCATCCACAATTGCATGAAGCTTTGTCGGCACATTGGGCTGAAGATGGTTTTTACATGCCTAAGGATGATATTTACATAAGCAATGGTTGTATGCCTGCTTTGTCAGTGATGTTGCAAAATCTGAGTGCGGAAGGGGAGAGTGTCATTGTCCCGACGCCGAACTATAATGGGCAATTGCAATTATTGGCTTTATTGAAGCGGAAAATTGTTGAAATTCCTGCCAATACGGAAGGTTTTGATTTAGATCGTTTAGAGCAGGCGATGCGGGATTCAGGCGCGAAAGTATGCTTATTGACTGCAAATTTTCAAAATCCTTTGGGTTTTTGTTTAAGTAATGAAGATAAGGAACGAATTGCACAACTCGCTGAAAAATATCAATGTTATGTGATTGAAGATGATATTTATCAAATGGAGCGTAAAACTCTGTCCTTCAGGTCAGAGATATAAGCGACACGACATGAAGTGTCGTTTGATTTAACTAAGGACTATTTTCCTTGAGTTTTGATTGTTAATATAAGTACATGAAAACCCTTAAATTACGTATAAAAGACAAACATTGCAAGGTGTTAGACCA
>NZ_VPDC01000032.1:0-16177 GCF_013417875.1 Acinetobacter sp. YH12219 | reverse complement strand
GGACAAGCATCGTCATTTTATTATGGTCAGCCTCAGGGTGAAGTGTGTCTAATCAACAGGGTTTTCGGTCTCTAAGTACTTTTTAAAGGGAACATCATCGACTCAAATCTCTATTTGCAACAGTGCCAAAACGTTTACGTTGGTATTGGCGTAATCCTACAGATCGACATTTATGGCATCTGGATGAAACTTACGTAAAAGTGAATGGCAAATGGGCATATCTATACCGTGCAGTTGACCAACGTGGCCATACTCTTGATTTCTATCTTTCTGCTAGACGAAATACCCATTCAGCTTATTGTTTTCTTGGAAAAATTTTAAATAATGTGAAGAAGTGGCAAATTCCACAAGTGATCAACACGGATAAAGCACCCACATATGGACGTGCTTTATCACGGTTAAAACGGGAAGGTAAATGTCCACCAGACCTTGAGCACAGGCAGATTAAGTATAAAAATAACGTGATTGAATGTGATCATGGCAAGCTAAAGCGGATCATCAGGGCCACATTAGGATTCAAATCTATGAAGACGGCTTATGCCACAATTAAAGGTATTGAAGTCATGCGTGCACTACGTAAAGGACAAGCATCGTCATTTTATTATGGTCAGCCTCAGGGTGAAGTGTGTCTAATCAACAGGGTTTTCGGTCTCTAAGTACTTTTTAAAGGGAACATCATCGACTCAAATCTCTATTTGCAACAGTGCCACTACATTTAGGTTAACTTATAAAAACCATGAAACATTGCTCAAATAGTAAGCGTGGAACGTGACAAATCATAAAAAAAGCCTAAGAGTGGTTGCTTAGGCTTTTTACATTAACATAAGGCATTGTTTTAAAAGAAAATTTTACAATCATTTCGTATAAGGTGTATTATGTTAATTTTAGATTTTTTAAAAAATTAGGGCATCCATGAATCCTTTAGAATTCTACTGTTTAATATTGAAAAATATGGATAAAAACCTGGCTAAGAAACTAGGTAAAATTGAGAAAAAATATACTAATGTTCCATTTAAAAATGATGAAATAGCTAAAGTTAAAATTAAATCCGAATTTGCTTCAGAAATGGGGTTTTTCGTACTTAATTCAGCAACTTCTTTAGCTGTAGATGAAGAAAACTATAATTTTGCATACTGCTTAAAAATCTTAGAACTATATCCAATTAAGAATAACGATTTTTTTTATTGGAATGAGCATATAAAGCTATTTTCAGAATTAGAAAAAAATAATTTTTTATATGAAGATGTCTGCAAACTACATGATTTTCTGGTAAATAACTTTAGCTTTAACGGTGATTTAAAGAATATTATTAGTCATGAGATGCTTAGAAATTCTGGCGTCAATATACTGCTAATTTTAATTCACTTAGATCATTTAATTTCTAAGAAGTGGGGATTCCAATCAATCTCACTAAACCAAGCATTAAAGTTTAAGTTTAAAAATAAACGACCATACTTCCCATCAAAAACTTTTACAGATTTTCTTTTATTTATCTTAAAGATAAATGCAAAGTTTGAAGCAACAAAAGGACATAAAGTCGAGATTCTGAAGACTATTCCTCCAACTAATGGTTTTGAGCAATGGTTAGATCCTTCTCTCGAAGATGAACAAATTAAAGAATTTATACAACTAATTAAAAAAGTTAGAGAAAACAGAAGACTATGCTACTTGAATGAAGTCTATGAGTTCCTAGGTCTACCTTATGGTGAGTTTAAAAATGATGAAATTTATGAACAAGTCTCAGAAGAGAATTATTTATTCCTGAAAAATGAACTTCCAGAAGATAAGTGGTTTGAAAGTATTAATGCCATAGCTGGCCTATGGTTAATATATTTTTGGCAAGACTTTTATTATAAACATTTTCAAAAAACAGCCAGCGTTTCTACGTTAGCTACATCAGAAGATTTTATCGTGATATGGGAAGCCTTCCTGAAGAAATATCCTTCAGAAGGCCAATATCTTTGGCCTTCTGAATTGATATTACAAGATAAATAAATTTTTATTTACGAGGTGGATTATTGTCTCGGCCACCACCTGATGGATTTCCAGTAGTACTAGGCCAACCTGCTGTGCTCATAGTTTTCATCCTTATTTAGATTTCGTAGGTTTATGATTAGGATTCAATTGTCGGCTACGGTTGTCCTGATTCTGCGCATGTTGAATATTATTAGGATTTTTTACTGTAGCACGTTGATCATTCGCTGTTTGTGTCATTGCTTTCTCCTTAAAATGTTTGAACATCTGACAAGGAAAGTATGGCTTCAAAAAAATATGCATCTTGCCTGAAAAACAGTAAAAAAGTTTAAATTTTAACCAAAAAAATTATGTATTTAACATAATGGTGTTATACGAAATTAATGGATGTTCGTATAAATTACTTGCATATTGTATTCGATCGAATACAATATAGTGAGAAGATAAGGAATCCTCATGATTGAAATTAAACGTCTTCCAGAATTTGATGAATGGTTGGATGGCATTAAAGACAATATGACCCGTATCCGCCTGAATCGTCGATTAGATAAGGTTCAACGTGGAAACTGGGGAGACATTAAACCTCTCCAAGATGGCGTTTGGGAAATGAGAGAATTCTTCGGTTCTGGATGGAGGATGTATTACATCCAACATGGTGACGTTGTGATTGTAATGCTTGGTGGTGGAGATAAATCAACTCAACAACAAGACATCGATCGGGCAGTCAAACTATCGAAAACATTGGAGGATTAAAATGGTTAAAGTCGCTGATTTACCAAGTTTTGATATGGCTGAGTCGCTCAAAACTGAAGAAGACATTGTGATGTATCTCAATATGGTTCTTGAAGAAAATGATCCAGCTGAATTAGCCCATGCACTTGGTGTTATTGCTAAAGCTCGTGGCATGACTCAAATCGCTAAAGAAGCAGGGATTGGGCGTGAAGCACTCTACAAAGCCCTACGTCAGGATTCAGCACCACGTTTTGATACGATTAATCGTGTAGTAAATGCTTTAGGCTTAAAGCTCACAGTACAACACGCTTAAAACTTTAAAAATATAGTAAAAATGGGAGCTAAAGGCTCCCATTTTTAGATTCGTATAAGGTGTATTATGTTAATTTTAGAAATTCTATATAAATATAGAATTTTTAAAACTTAAATTCTGGCATGTGTCCCATACTTATCAATCATGATCGAACTGGCTTCATTTAGACCACGTACTGTGACATTCGCACCATTCTTTTGAAATTTATTTACAACAGAATCAAGCATGGCGACTGATGTTACATCCCAAATGTGAGAATGGGTCAAATCAATAATCACCTCCTTTACATCCTCTTTAAAGTCAAAACCTTGCATGAATTTTTCAGAAGAACTAAAGAAGATCTGACCTCTCAACTCATATAAACGGGCCATTCCTTCAAAAGATGCTGTCACCTGGATATCATTTTCAAGTTTATTCGCCAGGAACAAGGCTGAAAGTAATACGCCTGTTAACACACCCAAAGCCAGGTTATGCGTAGCAACAACTACAATCACCGTCGCAATCATGACGATATTACTGCTCTTAGGATTATCTTTTAACTGAGTGACAGAACTCCATTCAAAGGTACTGATAGAGACCATTATCATTACCGCTACCAATGCAGCCATTGGAATCACTTTGAGCCAGTCGCTGATAAATACAACCAGAATAAGAAGAAAAATGCCCGCAGAGAATGTTGATAAGCGTGTAAGGCCACCTGATTTTACGTTAATCATAGATTGACCAATCATTGCACAACCGGCCATGCCACCCATAAAGCCAGAAGCAATATTCGCAATCCCTTGTCCCTTACATTCCTGATATTTATCACTTGGCGTATCAGTCATTTCATCCACGATAGTTGCTGTCATCATCGATTCAAGTAAACCTACAGCCGCCAGTGCTACTGAATAAGGCAAAATAATCATCAATGTTTCAATATTCAAAGGAATATCTGGAATCAAGAACATTGGAAGTGTGTCAGGTAAAGACCCCATATCGCCCACGGTCCGTACATCAATTCCTAAAGCGATTGCCAATAATGTGATTGCAATGATGCAGACTAGTGGAGAAGGGAGTAATTTTCCTAATTTGGGAACCAGAGGGAATAGATAAATAATTGCTAAACCTAAAGCAACTAAAGCATATACATGCCAGGTCACATTAATCAGTTCAGGCAATTGAGCCATGAAAATTAAGATCGCTAACGCATTTACGAATCCAATAACCACAGATTTAGATACAAACCGCATTAACTTGGCGAGCTTTAAATAGCCTGCCAATATTTGAATCACGCCTGTCAAAATTGTTGCTGCCAGCAGATATTCAAGCCCATGCTCTTTGACCAATGTGACCATAAGCAGCGCCATTGCACCAGTGGCTGCTGAAATCATGGCAGGACGACCACCTACGAAAGAAATCACGACGGCAATACAGAAGGATGCGTATAGACCAACTTTAGGATCTACACCTGCAATAATTGAAAATGCGATGGCTTCAGGGATGAGTGCAAGACCGACGACTAATCCGGCAAGTACATCCCCACGGATGTTAGAGAACCACTGTTCTCGGACATTAGATAACATAAACATAGCCTGTTTTTTAATTTTTCAGATAGGCTAGTGATGTGATATATACAACACACAAACGACTACACCACATCACTAGACAGTGATGAGTTATTTACAGATTTAAGACGATAAATAAACTTAAGGTGGCGTAAGTGTCATAAGATGAAAGAACGTTTTAGAGTAAAAAAATCAGGACAAGGGTAACAGCTAGGTACTTTTTTATAAAGCCTGGATGTTATATCCAAGCTTTGTTTAATCGGTATTTTATGAAGCTTTTGGCTCCCCAAGTAATTGACCTATTTCCAAACGTGTATAGCCACGTTCTTTAAAAATCAAAACAATAGCCTGTTTATAATCTTCAGAAGTAGAAGTCTTATACTTAGTTATCAGTTGATTTTCAGAATTCAGCTCAAGATCATTTTTGATGGTCAATACTTCGCTAGAGATCTTGTTAAAGATATTTAGGTTAAACATACAGGCACTCGTCATCCGTATTATAGCGGCCCGACTATAACGAATACCTGTCTTAGCTACGCTAGACACCCTTGGCCGCAAGGATTACAAATTAAGAAAAATTCCGCAAGTTTTTGTCTATTGAAAGAATAAATAATCTCCCAACTGCTATCTATTTAACATAATGGTGGTTATACGCAATACACTTGTATATTAATCTAAATATCAACCACTTAATAAAAATAGAAAAATCCAAAAATGACCAAAAAGCCGATTTTGAAACAAGTCGGCTTTTTTTATGAGCGGTTTTGATACTTCTTGCCAATAAATTTGACTAAAAAATAGTCAGTTTTGAGGTTTTTCAAATTTTATCAATACCTCAATGTCCAAAATTATCCACATTTTTTGTGGATAAAATTTAGGCTATTTTGTAAGCCCTGGCTCATACCAATCTCGGCCCTTTGCTGCTATCCGCAATACTGGAAATTTCCTATCATGAAGACATAGAGAGCAGGATGCTCCAGATAAAAAGAATAAGATGAACAACAAGGAACGTGAGATCAGACAGGAGTCAGATCTAAGCGCCA
This sequence comes from Acinetobacter sp. YH12219, assembly GCF_013417875.1. Lineage (NCBI taxonomy): Bacteria > Pseudomonadati > Pseudomonadota > Gammaproteobacteria > Moraxellales > Moraxellaceae > Acinetobacter > Acinetobacter sp. YH12219. The sequence continues at coordinate 10,568 of NZ_VPDC01000032.1, read as the reverse complement.
AATATGGAAAAGCCCGACAGGATGTCGGGCTTTTTTATTGCCTATCCTTTCTCATTTGCAAAACAAACATAATGCCCCTAAAATATAGACTATAATCTATATTTTGGTTGTGGTATGTGGACAGTCATTACGACAGATCTATTTAATCAGTGGCTTGAACAGCAAGATGAACCTACACAAGAGAAGGTCCTAGCTGCCCTGGTTGTTCTACAGCAGCAGGGACCGAGTTTAGGCCGTCCTTTAGTAGATACTGTGTATGAGTCTAAATTTACCAATATGAAAGAACTGCGTGTTCAACATCGCGGTAGATCCTTAAGAGCTTTCTTCGCATTTGATCCCTTACGACAGGCTATTGTTCTATGTATTGCTGATAAAGGCGGTAAAAAGCGTTTTTATAAAGACATGCTGGATATTGCAGATGAACAATACCAACTTCATCTCACTACCCTAGGAGATAAATCTAATGGCTAAGACTCTGCAAGAATTGTTAGCTAGCCGCTCTCCAGAGAGCCAAGCCCGTATTCAAAAAATGGCTGATGAATTACTGCTAGAAAATCAGCTTCATCTTATTCGTGAAGAACTCGAAATTTCTCAAAAAGAGCTTGCTGAAACTTTGGGAATAAAACAGCCATCGCTTTCAGCAATAGAAAATCGTGGCAATGATCTTAAGATTTCAACCTTGAAAAAGTATGTTGAGGCAATGGGTGGGAAGCTCCGTATTGATGTAGAGCTTCCAACAGGAAAACATATAGGATTCAACGTTTAACAATAAAAATGGGAGCTATAGGCTCCCATTTTTAGATTCGTATAACGTTGAACCCAACGGTAAATAGTCGTGTGATCAACATTCACACCCCGTTCGGCCAGCATTTCCTGCAGTTCACGATAGCTAATGCCATATTTACAATACCAGCGCACAGCCCAAAGAATGATTTCGCCCTGAAAATGCCGACCATGGAAAGGATTCATATGCTGCACCTTTAGCTAAAACAGTCTTCAGCTTACCATTCGTGGTTATTTGCAACAGTGCCGATTTATTCCATTAAGAAAATCTTTGAACATAAAAAGCCCTGATAAAATCAAGAGTATACCCATCAGCTTATTTAGCCGATTAAACCAGATAGGATTAGCAATTTTGTTGCCTAATACTTTTCCAACCAGAGCATAGGTGAATGGTGCGCCAACAGCACCAAGTGAAATCAGTAAAGAAACTATCAAGATCATGATTCCTGTGATTTTGGCTGCAGGGTACATAATTGTCGTAACAGGTAGAATGACGAGAATGGCTTTTGGATTTAATAACTGAATAAATAAGCCATTTAAGAATGTTAGATGGCTTTCTTGCTGTTGAGTTGTTTCTACATTCGCCCTAATCATTTTTATAGCCAAGTAGAATGTATAAATTGCACCCGCTAAAGCAATATAATGAATCAATCCATGTGGAATAACAGCTTCACCTATATAGCCAAACAATACGAATAAGATCAACATGGCGAAACCAATGCCTAGGTAAAATCCTATAGTCTTTTTTAATTGACCTGTAAGGCCAGAATTTAGCCCCATAAAATTTACAGGGCCTGGGCTATACATAACGCTTAATGTATAAAGAAATATTTCCACAGAGTTCACTCAATTAGATAGCAATAAACATCAAAGAGAGAACGGTATCGAGTTATAGGCCTTAAAGATTGTACGTTTGTGCTGAACTAATTAAAAATTTCTATTTAACTTATGTTCACCTAAAGTTCACTTCATAAGTGTATAAAGAAACTATGTATTGTATTTTCAATTGCTTATATAAATATTAGTCTTGGTTTAGAATTTTAAAGTTCATGAACTATGAGAAAAAACTAAGATACGATCAAAATTGTAGAACAACAAAATTATTTATACTAATTTACAAGCCACGCTGTTTAAGCGTGTCATTAAAAAATAAATCTTTTAATCTCTCCACACAATCTCCACACAATCTCCACACAACATCAGCAATTCATAAACACTGCTATTTCAAAATAGTAGTATCTAAAACCCCCCCTCTGAAAAAGCATGTCAACACATTATCATTTAATAGGTTCAATACTTATTACAACTGTACTTTTAATCGGCTGTACACAAGCCAAAGATGCTGAACAGTCCCCAACAGAAATGCCACCAGCGGTTGTCAGTACCATCACGGTATTACCGCATTCCATGAATTTAATTGAAAATCTTCCAGGCCGTGTTGTCGCTTACCGTATTGCTGAAATTCGCCCGCAAGTAGGTGGAATTGTTGATAAAGTACTTTTTAAGCAAGGCTCTTATGTGCAAGCAGGTCAACCGCTTTTTAAATTGAATTCTGAAATATTTCAGGCAGATGTAAAAAGCAATCAAGCCACTTTAAACCGTGCACAAGCTGAGGTGACACGTTTGCAGGTGCTGTTAAAACGCTACACTGAATTAGTAAAAGTAAATGCGGTTAGTCAGCAGGAATACAACAATACCGAAGCAGATTATCAAAAAGCAAAAGCCGATGTGGCGCAAATGCAAGCCATGTTAAGCAGACAACAACTTAATCTTAAATATGCGACTGTTACAGCCCCTATCTCGGGAACGATTGGTGAAATCTTAGTGACTGAGGGTGCATTAGTTGGTCAAGGTGATACTAATGCAATGGCCGTAATACAACAGATTAATAAAGTCTATGTTGATGTAAAGCAATCAATTAGTGATTATGAAAAACTACAGGAAGCTTTACAGCAAGGTGACGTGTCAAATACCAAACATACGGTTGAAATCCTAAATAGTCAGGGTAAACCTTATAACGTTACAGGTGAAATCCTATTTTCGGATACTAAAGTTGATCCTGATACGGGTGATGTCACAATCCGTATTTTAGCCAATAATGAAAATCAAAAACTTTTGCCAGGCATGTATGTTCGAGTCAATATGAGCCGAGCTCAAGTTGAAAATGCGCTCCTAGTTCCAGAACAAGCGATTCAACATGATATTAGTGGTAAAGCCAATGTTACGATTGTTAATCAAAAAGGTTTAGCGCAAAGCAAGCCTGTTCAGCTTGGTCAACGTTATCAAAATAACTATGTGATCAAACAAGGGTTACAAGCAGGTGAGAAAGTCATTGTTGAAGGGGCTGATCGTATACAGCCTGAGCAAAAATTAAAAATTAAGCAGTGGCAACCTACAAATATTAAGGAAAATGGAGGACAGCAATAATGTCCCAATTTTTCATTAGGCGTCCTATTTTTGCATGGGTGATTGCTTTATTTATTATTCTGTTGGGTGTACTAAGCATCCCCAAGTTACCTATTGCACGATTCCCAAGTGTTGCGCCACCACAGATTAGTATTACGGCAATCTATCCAGGTGCTACGCCAAAAACATTGAATGATAGTGTTGTGACCTTGATTGAGCGGGAAATGTCAGGTGTCAAAAACTTACTTTATTACAGTTCAAGTTCAGATAGTTCTGGAACAGCAACAATCACCGCAACATTTAAACCAGGTACAGATGTAGAACTTGCACAAATTGATGTGCAAAACAAAATTAAAGCCATTGAGTCACGCTTACCTCAAACAGTGCGACAACAAGGGCTGATGGTCGATGCTGCGTCGTCTGGTTTTTTAATGATGGTGGGCTTAAGTTCACCGAATGGCAAATATAGTGAAATTGATGTCAGTGACTATATGACTCGCTATGTGATTGAAGAATTAAAGCGGGTTGACGGTGTTGGTAAAGTCCAAAATTTTGGTGCTGAAAAAGCCATGCGGATTTGGGTCGATCCAGATCGTTTGGTTTCTTATGGATTGAGTATTCAAGATGTGAATACAGCCATCCAAAACCAAAACTTGCCGATATCACCAGGTCGTATTGGTGATGTTCCTGCTTTGACGGGGCAACAAATTACTATTCCTTTAACTGCTCAAGGTCAATTAGAAACTGTAGAGCAATTCAAGAAAATTAGTTTACGTGCTCAACAAAATGGCGCCAATGTTCGACTGTCGGATGTCGCTCGTGTCGAAATCGGGGCACAGATGTATAACTTTGCGATTTTAGAAAATGGCAAAGCCTCTACAGCTGTGGCGATACAAATGAGTCCTGGTGCCAACGCTGTCAAGACTGCAGAAGGTGTTAAAGCGAAAATTGAACAGTTAGGTTCAGCACTGCCTGATGGTATGAAATTCTCTATACCTTACGACACTGCACCTTTTGTAAAAATCTCGATTGAAAAAGTAATCATGACATTGCTTGAAGCTATGGCATTAGTTTTTATTGTCATGTTTATCTTTTTACACAATGTTCGATACACCTTAATTCCGGCGATTGTTGCACCGATTGCATTGCTTGGCACATTCTCAGTCATGCTGCTTGCTGGTTTTTCGATTAATGTGCTGACCATGTTCGGTATGGTGCTTGCGATCGGGATTATTGTCGATGATGCGATTGTGGTCATTGAGAATGTTGAACGCATTATGGCGACAGAAGGCTTATCTCCAGTTGAAGCCACATCTAAAGCCATGAAGGAAATTACCAATCCGATTATTGGCATCACCTTAGTGTTAGCCGCTGTATTCTTGCCGATGGCATTGGCGTCAGGCTCAGTGGGGATTATCTATCGTCAGTTCACCATTACCATGTCGGTTTCAATTTTATTCTCAGCTTTCCTTGCACTGACATTAACCCCTGCGTTATGTGCAACGATGTTAAAACCGATTGATCAAGACCATCAGAAAAAGGGTGTTTTTGCATCGTTTGATCGCAGTTTTGAGAAGCTGAACAATCGCTATGAACGCAGTTTATTTAAAGTAATTAAACATAAAACCCTCGCAATGTTATGTTTCTTAGGCATTGTCATTGTGCTGATTTTTAGTTTTAAACACGTTCCGACTGCGTTTATGCCAGAAGAAGATCAGGGGTGGTTTATGACTTCGATTCAACTTCCTGCGGATGCAACTCAAGAACGTACCCGTAAAGTCGTTGCTGAGTTTCAAAATTATTTAGACCAAGAAACGGGGATTAAAGACAATATGGCGGTCTTAGGTTTTGGTTTTAGTGGATCTGGTCAGAATACAGCGATGTATTTTACCAATCTATTGCCATTCGAAGAGCGTACTATTACGGCACAAGAAGTCGTGAATAATGCCAATATAGCGATGGCTGAAAGTTCAGAAGGTCAAACCATGTCTGTGTTACCACCAGCAATTGATGAATTGGGTAACTCATCTGGTTTTTCACTGAGATTATTAGATCGTGGCAATATTGGCATGCCTGCTTTAAGAGAAGCACAAGATCAGCTTTTAGCATTAGCAGCACAAAGTAAAATCGTGGCGGAGGTCTATCCTGAAGGTTTGCCAGATGGCAGTTCTGTACAGCTTAAAATTGATAGAGATAAATTGCAGGCATTAGGTGTTAATTTCAGTGATGTGACCGATATTATTTCAACCTCAATGGGTTCGATGTATATCAATGATTTTCCAAATCATGACCGTATGCAGCAAGTCATTGTGCAACTTGATGCCAAATCACGCATGAGTATTGAAGATATTCTTCAGATTAAGGTGAACAGTCAAAGCGGTAAATTGGTTTCAATGTCTGAAATAATTACTCCAATTTGGCAACATTCCCCACAACAATACAATCGTTACAACGGTCGTCCATCATTGAGTATTTCTGGCAGTCCAGCAGCAGGTATATCTTCAGGACAAGCCATGACTGAGATGGAAAATTTGATTGAACAACTTCCGAAAGGTGTGGGTTATGAGTGGACTGGGATTTCTCTAGAAGAAAAACAGTCGGAATCACAAACCTTGTTTTTATTACTGTTGTCGATGTTAGTCGTTTTCCTTGTCTTGGCAGCGCTTTATGAAAGCTGGTCAATTCCATTCTCTGTGATGCTAGTTGTCCCTCTAGGGTTGATTGGCGCCTTTTTAGCAGTAATGTTACGTGGTATGCCAAATGATATTTTCTTTAAGGTCGGCATGATCACGATTATTGGTCTATCTGCAAAGAATGCTATTTTGATTGTTGAGTTTGCAAAAGCACTAAGAGAAGAAGGAATGGGTTTAGTGGAGGCAACCGTTGCAGCCGCTAAATTGCGCTTACGTCCAATCCTAATGACATCTTTGGCATTTACCTGTGGCGTTATTCCTTTAGTCATTGCCAGTGGCGCTAGTTCTGAAACTCAAAAAGCGATTGGTACAGGCGTCTTTGGCGGCATGATCAGCGCAACAATTCTAGCTGTTATTTTTGTACCGATTTTCTTTATTGTCGTCATGAGCATGGTTGAGAAATTCTCGAAACGTAAAGCGGCACATTAAGCATCAAAACTGAGAATAAAAGCTGTGGGTTAACGAGTTTAGCCCACAACAAATCTTTCATTTACATCTTTATTTCAGAATTGATTTAATAAACCATCAATATAGGTTTAATCATGAAAGCTACCAATCTTGATCCGAAACGCTGGTGGATATTGCTCGCTGTCGTGCTTGCATTTCTGCCGATTGTGATTGATATGACTGTACTGCATGTTGCGGTTCCCTCATTAACCCAATCGCTGAGTGCCACAAGTAACCAAGTCTTATGGATTATTGATATTTATCCATTACTTATGGCTGGACTTTTAGTTCCGATGGGAACTTTGGCTGATCGTGTCGGCAATCGTAAGATTCTGCTGATTGGCTTGGTTATATTTGGAATTGCCTCAGTCCTTGCGGCATTTTCCCAAACGGCTTCTATGCTGATTGCCGCACGTGCTTTATTAGCATTAGGCGGTGCCATGATTATGCCCTGTGTATTGGGTATTATTCGCAGAACCTTCGAAGACAGTCGCGAACGTGCCATTGCGCTGGGTATTTGGGGCACAATCGGATCAGCCGGTGCCGCCATTGGACCGCTCATTGGTGGGGGATTGTTAGAATATTTCTGGTGGGGTTCAGTTTTCCTGATTAACGTCCCAATCATGCTGGTTGTCGCACCAATGTGCTATTTCTTATTGTCCCGAAAAGAAGCTATAACCCCTGGACATTGGGCATTTGGTCAAGCGCTATTGCTGATTGTCGGTTTGATTTCGTTTGTATATGCACTAAAAGCAGGCTTAGGCGGTAAACAGTCGTTGTTGATTGTCTTGCCTTTGGTCGTTTTATCTATCGGCTTATTAACCATATTTGTACGCAAACAGCTGAATTCTCCTCAGCCGATGCTAGATCTTTCGCTATTTTCACGTCCTGCTATTTTAGCCGGCATTATTATGGCAATGGTTGCTGCAGGCGCTTTGGCAGGGGTTGAGTTAACTTTGGCAATGGAGCTGCAATATGTCATTCGTTTAACACCGCTGCAAGCCGGTCTTTTTATGGTTCCGATTATGGTTGCGGCCGCTATTGGCGGGCCTATTGCTGGTTTTTTATCCAATAAATTTGGACTCCGTCTGGTTGCGACCATGTCATTAATATTGGCAGCAATTGCGTTGGTCAGTTTGAGTTATTCAGATTTTCATCATCCGGGAATCATCGTTCCCTTTATTTTAGCTTCGATTGGATTAACACTGAGTATTGGTTTAACAGCTTCATCCATTGCGATCATGGGCTCAGTACCTGCAGAAAAGGGCGGTGCGGCAGGTTCACTTGAAAGTACAGGTTATGAACTGGGTACAGGACTAGGTATTACTTTATTTGGTGTTTTCATGGCCTATATATTTGGCAGTCATCTTCAAGTGCCGTCAGATTTAACTGCTGTTTTAGCAGAAAAAGCCAGACTTTCGATTGGTGATACCTATTTAGTGGCGAGCCAGTTACCCGTTGAACAAGGTACAGCATTGATAAACGCAGGTAAAATTGCCTTCAGTTCAGCTCATGTTAATTTATTATTAACAGCAGGGATTATCATCGGGATACTCTCCATTGTGGTATTTTTTATGCTAGCTAAATATCGAGATGAGAATTCATTGTGATGAAATTTATTTGAGGATCATCAAACAGAATGGTTAAGTTCAGACATCAATTTATCTTAAATTTATGGTTTAAATTAAGCCGTATTAATCTGAACTTAACACATTATAAATGAGTTGATGTCTTACGATTTAGTTGAATAGTAAAACAGCTGCCACCTAAGTTTTTGGATTTAGAATAATAAATATGACCTTGGTGTGCTTCAATAATTGCATCAATCACTGCCAAGCCTAATCCAGTACCGCCATCTAGACATGATCTAGAGTCTTCCAGTCGATAGAAGGGTTTGAACAGGTGTTTAAGATGCGATTCATCAATACCAGGACCTTCATCTTCAAACGTCAATACCCAATGTTCTGCTGTGGTTACAGATGTAATATTTATTTTTCCAGCATTCGAATATCTTAGAAAGTTAGAGAACAATGCAATAAAGACCTGTTCCATCCTTCTTATATCAACGCAAACCAATTTATCCGTCAAATTTAAAACAATAGTTAAACCTTTAACATGAAACCGTTCATTAAACATCTGCAGACATTTTTCAATACTATTTTTTAAATTGGTCTTTTCTAGTTCTAATCGTAATTGTTTATTTTCAATAAGTGTCAGTGTCCGTAAATCTTCCACAAGGTAAGATAAGCCTTCGACTTGGTTCAATAAGCTTAGGTGTAAAGCTTTATCGGCAATAAATATACCATCGACAATACCTTGCAAGCGACCTTGTAATATTGTCACAGGTGTTCGTAATTCATGTGCAATTGCAGCATTCCAAACAGTTGAATTCTTAACTGATACTTCAAGTTGGTTTGCCATTTCATTGAAGTTCTCAATAAGAGACTTGATTTCATGTGGAATATCATGATGTGGCTGTTTAATTCTGAGTGCTAAATTGCCTTGTTGAATTTGTTGAATAACATCTGCTAAATCACTAATTGGCTGTGTATAGCGTTTTCCATATTTAAAGGCGAGGATAGTAGAAAGAAAAAAGCCTGTTAATAGCACTAAAAACAGCCAGATAAAGTCAACGGAGGTAACTGAAAATTCATTTGAATTAATAACTTGTGTATTTAGAAAACCTATTTTTATCGCCCAGCTATAAACAAAATAGCCAATCATGAAAGATAACAGCGTAATGCCTAAATTGAATAGGCTCATCATGATAATAAACTGGAAGTTAATTCCAACAGAATTTTTAAAAAAGTTAAATTTCATGATTTTGATCTAAGCGATACCCCACGCCACGGACATTGATTAATAAGCCATTTACATCATTTTCTTCAAGTTTTTTGCGTAATTTGCTGATATGGCTATCTACAGTGCGATCTAAAGCATCACTTTCAGGCATACAGTTTTGGATCAATTCATTACGTGTAAAGACTTTATTCGGTGTTTTTGCCATCAAAAACAGTATCTTATACTCAGTTAACGTAAGGTTGAGCAACTGATTTCTTTGACCATTTGAAATGTAAACTTGATGATGATCTGGATTAATTTCAATATTTCTATAACGAATAATATTAGTTATTTCCATATTTTGGCTTGTACTTCGTCTAAGTACGGCTTGTATTCGTGCAATCACTTCGTTTGGGTTAAATGGCTTAATAATAAAGTCATCAGCACCCATTTTTAGCCCCATGATCTTATTCACTTGATCATCTAAGGCAGTCAGCATAATGACAGGTAAATGACTTGTTTGACGGATGATTTGTAGAATTTCCCAGCCATTTAGTTTGGGTAATTTAATATCAAGGAGAATCAGGTCGATAGAGTTGGCTTTTAGGCACTCTAAAGCTTGTTGTCCATCCAATGCACGGATGACCTGCATGTTTTCATTTTTTATGTATTTTTCAAGAATGTCACCAATATCATAATCATCTTCTACAACGAGAATGACGCTGTTTTCGAAGCTGTGCTGTAGATTTGGATACATATATTTTATCTTAGATGAAGTAGCTATGCATTTTAACATTTAATTGTGTAATGGAGATGATTAGACGAGCAGTCATTTATATTTGTAATTGAGGGGTGACATATAATAAAATTCGTTGCATATCAGTATTAATGAACAAAATGTCAATTATCATTCATTTAACATAATGGCTGTTATACGAAACGAGAGTGTTAGAACCCATTTAAAGTGTCTATATTCTCACCAATAAAAATGTCCGGTTTCTCCGAGGTAAAATATGACTTTTGAACAAAAATAAGCCATTGTTTATTCTTTTTATTTCCAACAAAATTCCAGAACTCATCTACTTCGAGAGATTCATAATGACTTTGCTGAGGCTGAATTTCATAGGTTGATTCAGTTAAAGTACGTAAAACTTTACCGATACTGATGCGCTCAACTTCAGCAATATCTCGTATACCGCTGCCTCTGACCATCAACTGTAATATTTTACGAGTAATACCTGACTTACATCCTAGATAGCTCAGTGCATGATCACCAATAAACTGACGTTTACAGTCTTTGCACTGATAGTTTTGTTTCCCATCTACTTTGATACCATTTTTCTTTATACTATCACTGAGGCAGGTTGGACATTTGATTGCTAGAGTTATTTGCATTTCTCTATTTTATCAAAATCCAATCGGCTTTTTCTTCAGCATACTTTTTGAAACACTACCAAA
>NZ_VPDC01000031.1:0-22241 GCF_013417875.1 Acinetobacter sp. YH12219 | reverse complement strand
AAGTAACTTGGACCAGTGTTGATCATTTAGCATTGTTCGAGGCATAGCGAGTGTAAAATTGGGTTTGGCGATTTAATTTTACTATCTCGCTATTTTTTTAATCAACAAATGTCAACAGACCCTAATATTCAAACTATAATTAACTATACATCCATAAAAAATTAAAATCATTTTCAGGACTTTACAATGAAAACATACTTTTCGATGCTTTTTCTAAGCTTGGCCTTAGCCGCATGTAGCCAAACACCTGCGCCTGATTTTTCAGGGGAATGGAAACAAACACCTGACACGGAGAGCCTACGCAAACTTTCCATTAGCAAACAAGGCGATGACTACCAAATTAAAGACGAATTTTGGCTCGATAAAAATAATACTGAGCGCACTTCTAGTGCTTCATCCGGTATGGCCGAAGTGAATAATGATGTTCTGAAATATAAAGAGAGTAATAGCATTGAAATGAAACTGAGTGATGCAACTCACCTCACTCTGACAGACAAAGCATATGATGCTGTAATTCATTTTGAAAAGATTAACTAAAGCAAAGCCCCGAATCCTTACACAGGCTTCGGGGCTTTATTTATATTTCACACTGACTATTCAGCCGCTTCATTCGTCACTCTGAGCACTTCTTCAATGGTGGTTTTACCTGCCAAAACTTTACGCAATCCATCATCACGAATTGAACCCGCATTTGCACGTACATGATTTTCTAACTCAAACTCAGCAGCATTACCATGAATGAGGCGACGTGTTTGCTCATCAATCGGGACGATTTCATAAATTGCGGTACGCCCTGTAAATCCAGTATGCGAGCATTGTTCACAGCCTTTAGGTTGAGGCAATTTTAACTCAGCCGATGCATCGAGATGCCTAAATAAGTCTTTTTCAAAATCATCGGCATCATGCCAAGTCGCACAGTGACGGCACAAGGTTCGAACCAAACGCTGTGCCACAACACCGATCAGTGAGCTTGAAAGTAGAAAGGGTTCAATCCCCATGTCTTTAAGACGGGTCACCGCACCAATTGCTGTATTGGTATGCAGCGTTGAAAGTACCAAGTGGCCTGTTAATGACGCTTGTACTGCAATTTCAGCAGTTTCTAAATCACGAATCTCCCCGACCATGACCACATCTGGGTCTTGTCGAAGCATGGCTTTTAATGCACGAGCAAAGGTCATATCCACTTTGGTATTGACCTGCGTCTGCCCGATCCCTTCAAGTTGATACTCAATTGGATCTTCCGCAGTCAAAATATTTTTTGAACCATCATTTAGATCAGACAATGCCGCATATAAGGTGGTGGTTTTACCCGAACCCGTTGGTCCCGTAACCAAAATAATGCCATGCGGACGATGTACCAGTTGTTTCAATCGATCATAGTCATGCTGCATCAAGCCCAAATGGGTCATGTTTAAACGCCCAGCTTGTTTATCGAGTAAACGCATCACCACACGTTCACCATAGGAAGATGGTAAGGTTGATACACGAACATCAACTTCTCGGCCCGCCAAACGTAGTGAAATACGACCATCTTGTGGAATTCGCTTTTCTGCAATATCGAGTTTGGCCATGACTTTGATACGTGACACCAACAGTGGTGCTAGTTCACGACGTGGCTGCACAATTTCACGTAACTGACCATCGACACGTAAGCGGACAGACAGCTTTTTTTCAAAAGATTCGATATGAATATCTGAAGCACCGACACGGATCGCTTCAGACAATAAGGCATTGATTAACCGTACAATCGGCGCATCATCCTCCTGATCCATCAAATCTTCAGCTTCTGGTACAGAGTCCGCAAGGCTAAGTAAATCAGGATGATCTTCCAGACCCGCTGCCACTTGTTGAGACTCACCGGTGTCTCCGGCAAAGCTTGCACTGAGTAATTGATTAAACTCTTGCTCACTACATAATTGATATTGTGCAGGATGCCCTAAATAGCGACGTGCTTCTTGTAAAGCCAGCAGTGGCGTGCTGTCACGACGTACAATAAAAGCTTGATCACCCTCATATCGAAGCAATACGCCATGACGTTTGGCAAAACTATATGGTATTTGTAATTGTTTAAGTACTTGCATCACGCATTATAATGATGAAAAAAGTTGTTTTGAGTGTACTCTAAGCATCTGACAGCGTGAAGTCTGTTTTTAGGATTTATCAGGACAAGGGATATACGCATTGCCATTAGAAAATGATTTGACTGAAAAGGAATCCCCAAAACGTAAATGGTGGGGGGAATATCAATTTGAACTGAATCACCCGCGCAGTTGGCAGTTTGGGTCTTTATTGTTCCGTGTGACGCGCGGCATGCAAGAGTGGCGTATGGAATACCATCGCCCAACCTTTCAGTTTGACTATGAGCAGCAATGGCATCCGATACAAGACCCTGAATTTGGTTTTCCACAACCCATTAAAATGGAACGTTATATGTTCCGCCAGACACATGACAAAATTCAAATCATGCCACGTTTGGCAGATCGGTCTGTGGTGATTAAACCGGTCGATCCGATTTATATTCCAGCCGGACAGCGCGGAACGTTATATATCAGCACACCGCTTTGGATTGCTGGTTTTGTCGAAGGTCTTAGAGAACCCTTGTTTGATATACCTGTTATTCTACCAAAAGATACCTGGTTTGGTCCGAATCATCGAATGGGTGAAATTTGCTATGCCACAGCAGTTGATGGTCGTACAGAACTTAAACAACTCAAACCTCGTGCTTTTCGTGCAGTAACCCCTATTGAGTTTCATAACGTGAGTAATCAACAGATTCGTTTTGACCGTATGAATGTCCCTGTACCAGCTTTGCCATTATTTTATAGTGAAAGTACAGGACGTTTATGGACTTCACAAATTCGAGTCGTGCATGAAGGTCATGACAAACCGCCGCGGGTCAAAATTGAAAACCGTACACCGCCACAAGCCGGTGACGTGACTTATCTGCATCCGCCACGCGAGTCAGCCAATGTACTATTCAATATGTTTGATTCATTTTTCTAACGGTGAGCCATGGCAGATTTAAATATTTCGACAGAAATTACCAGCAGCCTAAAAGGAATGGTCGCCAATCTCAATACCGATCGGCTGACAGAATTATTGGTGGCTGTTTTACTGGCAGTCATCGGCTTTCTGATTGCACGTTTTATCTCAAACACCTTTATCCGCACTGTAGGTATGCGTTTCAATGCCCATCAGCAGTTGGTTTGGCGTCGCGGGATTTTCTATTTCATCTTTTTAATCTTTGTGATGGCAAGTTTAAAAGAAGCCGGCTTTAAACTCAGCGTCTTCTTGGGTGCAGCAGGTATTTTAACGGTCGCACTGGGTTTTGCCTCGCAAACGTCCGCATCCAACCTGATCAGCGGGATGTTCTTGATCGGTGAAGGGTCTTTTGAGGTTGGTGATACCATTCAATTGACACTGATTCGCGGGCATACCATTGAAGGTGAAGTGATCTCGATTGATTTACTGTCGGTCAAATTACTCACGCAAGACAATGTCTATGTCCGTTTGCCGAATGAACAACTGATTCGGGCACCTGTGCATAACTTGTCTAAGTTTCCAATACGGCGAATTCCAATTACCCTTGCGATTAACTTTCATGAAGACATCATCAAAGTTCGCGAAGTTCTATTAGATGCCGTCAGTAAATATCCATTGGTCTTGGCCGACCCTAAACCTGCCGTGACCGTCACTGCCTTTCGTGAATCTTCCATTGAGCTGCTTTTTGCTATTTGGTGTCAAAGAGAGAATTTCCTGAAAGTCCGTGATGAAATGCAGGAACGGATTCGAAATGCCTTTGTCGAAAATAAAATTGAAATCCCTGTCCCGAAAATGGGTTTTGTTGACCACCCGCTTTCTACACAAGCAAGCGATGCTGACGTCGATCAATATGCCAATACACAAGAAATCCAACGAGAGCCTCAACTCAAATAATGGTTTATAGAATTGATATAAAAAGCCCTGCATATCATCAAATGTGCAGGGCTTTTTTATTATCTACTATTTATAGCCAACGACCTCTACAGCTTAGTGATCTAGTACGTTTAAGAACTTCATCATGGTTCAATCTTGTCATTCGGCATGGGGGCAATATAGGCAATCAAAAGCATGGCAAAACCTGCGGCCATAAATGAAATCACTCGCATGAGAGTGCCGACATGAGATAAATCCAGCAAGACCAATTTCAAAGTAACCAAGACCAAAATACTGCCACCAAGTAGCCAAACTGAACGTAATTGGCGCTGAGTGGCAAAGCGCATACTCACCAAAGCCAATAACACCCACAGCACAGTAAAACTCAGTTGAACGGTCGCATCGCTCCAAATGTCTAAACTGTTATAAGGCGTATCCAGATACCTATGTAAGGCACGAAGCACGACATAGCTACTTAACCAAAGTAGCCCAAGGACACTCAACACGGCAGCCAAGCTACGATCTAAACCAGCTTTTAACTGTTGATTCAACATCCATAAAAAAGCCGCTAACAACAGCAAACTCACTACATCAAAAGGATTCAGTATCGGCAAGATATATCCCACAAAGGCCTGCTGACTAAATAATTGCGAACTGATGATCCAACTTAAAGCCAAAAACAAACTGCTACGCGTTTGCCAAAACATTTTCCAGACCGGTTGCTGCGCTTGCCAATAACACCATGCACAAAATATCAGCGGCAAAATTACCACACTGATATACGGCATACTGGGTATCAGCGTCAGACTGGTCCACGCCAAGCTACTCAAAATTCCGAGACTGACCCATTCTTTTTCTTCACGCACACCGAGTAATGGTCGTAGCCAAAGCAGCGTCAAGCTCAGCCCAGCGAATGCAAAATAAATCTGCTCCATCGTTGAATGCCAAATTAACTGACCGTTCTCACTCACTGAAATAACTTGGTACAGCCCCATCACATAAACAGGCACTAGACCCGTCCACTTAATGATGGACCAACTCCACGAAGCTTTTCGTTTTAACAAGCCTTCATTCACCACCAGATAAGCCACACTAACGATCAATAGACTCAAGGCCAATTGATGGCTAGTCTGCAGCCAATCTAAGAGCAACATGATGAACATAGTAGTTGCTGAGAGCATTTGCACACATTGAAAGGCAATACTCGAACTTGAAAGCTGTTTATGAAATGCAGGAACAGCATGCGTCACGATAATGGCCGCCAAATAGCTCAAACACACGCCCCAATACATCTGTGCAGGGAAATGTGGCAGTTGAACCAAATAATACAGACTTGAACAACCCGCCATCACCAAGAGCGCCATGCCTAAATAACGGCTGATATTGGACTGCTTGTATAAGGCATATATAAATATCAACGCACCTTCAACTGCCCAACCAACCACACTCCACTGCTCTTTCAATACTATCGGTGGAATCAATGCCAAGAATATTAAGGTCAAACTCAAATAACTTTGTGCAATCAGTGGGATCACAGCACTACGTTTACTGATGCTATACAGTGCGGCAAAAAGCGCCGCGAATAGCAAGCTATACCCCGCCTGCCATACGGTTTCCTCAAAATACATCAAATACAATGCCAGATAAGCAAGCACTGGCGAAGCAAATATCAGTGCAATATCCAAGGCTGGTTTGAGCTGAAAATGCGCAAGATCCTGTTTTGCCAATAACTGACTAAAACGAAAACCGAGCCAAATAAAAATCGCAGCGTGAGCTAAAACCAACACGCTCATCATCTGACGTTCGGTGGTGTATCCGTGGTAAAAAGCATATCCACCACCCATAATCACCGTCATCAAAAATGCGATTTGATTCAGATATTTCCACGGTCTTAAAGTACTCATGACTGCAACAGCCAGATTAATTACAAGATAATAGGCAATAAATTCCGTTGCAGTTGCATCACGAACAGGCAAGGTAAATGGCGCAAGATAGGCGATCAGCATTGCCATAATTGCCAGTTCTACCGACTGTTGTTTCAGACTGAGCCAAATCGTCAATGCCATAAGTGCAGCATACAGTAGACAAGCTATGCCAAAGCCCGGAATCACGGCATTGTAATAGGCAAAAAATAAAGTCAAAAACAGCGCTGCAAGACCTAGACCTTCTAGAGCCAAGGCAAAACTGCGGTTTTTGGTTTGCAGCCAAAAACCCAGTCCGACAACACCAGCACTGCTCAAACTCACAATCAGCAATTTCATGGCCAAGCTTAGTTGCCAATGCTCTGTGGCAAATCTAAGTAATAACACCACGCCAATCACCAAGACCAGTACCGCCACTTTCAACACGGGATTACCTTGAAAAAGCCATTGCTGAATTTGATTAGATAGATTTGGCGCAATCTTGGATGGTGTATTAGAAGGTGTTGAATTGAATGGTGTCTGATGTCTAGCTTTACCAATTTCCGTCGCGGGATGTACAGATGGTGTATCGTCAGAATCAAAATTTTCAGGACGGTCTATTGTCGACGCTGATATTGAAGTAGCTGCATGAATCGATTGCGACTGGAGCGCACGTCCTTGCAATAAATGCAGCTGATGTTCCAATCGTTTCAGCCAACGCAGAAAAAAATAAACCCACAGGCTAATCCCAATCGCAACCAAGTATCCCAGTTCTGTTAACAGCCCAACGACCGTTAATAACGATGCAATATATAACGGAACCTTTGATGTCACTTGGAATGGTTGTTTTGATGAACTCAGTGCATCAGCGCCGTGCTGTAAATCATCGACATAATTCATCAAACTGAGCATAAAACCAATGCCGCTGATATAACTCAAGATACGGATGTCTAAGTACCATGCCCCGATCCCTACCATAATCAGCGACATCAACCAAATCATCTTGAGTTCATTATTCTGTTTCAGCATACCTGCTTCGTCATTTTCCTGAATGTTTTGATGATACATGAGCCCGACGGATGGATTAAAACTATTCATCAGTGATTCGGTAAGTTACATATACAATCTAGACTCTGCGTGCGGGCAAAAAATCACGTACAATAAAACCGTTTTTAGGATTAGGAAATTATCAATGCCACCATTTGTCTTGGTCGATGGCTCATACTTTTTATTTCGTGCTTACCATGCACTGCCACCATTAACCACTTCAACCGGTTTGCATACCAATGCAATCCGAGGTGCCATTTCTGCCATCCAAAAATTAATGCGTCGTATTCAACCGACGCATATGGCCGTTATTTTCGATACACCTGAACCAACCTTCCGTCATGAATTGTCCCCAATTTATAAGGGTGACCGTCCAAGTATGCCCGAAGAATTATCACAACAAATTCCATATCTTCATGCATTAATTCGTGCTCTAGGGATTCCGCTGCATATGTTGCCGGGCGCTGAGGCCGATGACATTATCGGAACTTTAGCCAAACGCGCTGAAGCAGCCGGTCATCAAGTTTTGATCTCCACCGGTGACAAAGACATGGCGCAGCTCGTTACTGAGCGTGTCACTTTAGAAGACAGCTTCAAAGACAAACCGATGGACGTTCAAGGCGTTTTTGAAAAATTTGGGGTGTGGCCGAATCAAATCATTGACTACCTCACGCTGATGGGCGACGCCTCTGACGGCATTCGTGGTGTGCCCGGTGTTGGCGCAAAAACAGCAGCAAAACTTTTAACCGAGTACGGTTCGATTGGCGGCATTTTAGAAAATGTTGACAGTATTAAAGGTAAAGTCGGTCAAAACATTAAGGACAATGTCGAAGGGATTACTCTTGACCACCAACTGGCGAGCATTGTTTGCGACCTCGACATGGGCCTTAAATACGAAGATTTGAAACTTGCTGATCCAAATATTCCAGCTCTTCGTGATTTATATACTGAACTAGAATTCCGTAACCAACTGCAGTCATTAGATCATCCGAACAACCCAAATGGTGCAACCTACAAACAAGCAGCCAAAGCCATCAACACCACGGCGACTGTAGCCAATGCACCCGAAGTGGAAGATCAAGCGGACAAAACCAGTGTTGATGATTTACTCGGTGAAGCACGTTATCACACAGTATTGACCCAAGAAGATTGGGATGTGTTATTCAAGCGTCTAAGTACTGAAAAGCGTTTTGCCTTTGATACCGAAACCACTAGCCTTGACTACCGCGTGGCGCAGATTGTAGGTTTCTCGGTGGCTTTAGATGCACATGATGCCTATTACGTGCCGCTTGCGCATGATTATGAAGGTGCGCCGCAACAACTTGATCGCGACACAATTCTGAATCAACTCAAACCTTTACTTGAAGATAATGACGTACAAAAAATTGGTCATCATCTCAAATATGATGCACATGTCTTAGAAAATCATGGTATTCATTTGGCAGGTTGGTATTTCGATACCATGTTAGCCTCTTATGTCCTCAACTCTGTGGCAACTCGTCATGGAATGGATGACGTCGCGCGTTTGTATTTAAGTCATCTCACAACGACGTT
Source organism: Acinetobacter sp. YH12219 (assembly GCF_013417875.1). Lineage (NCBI taxonomy): Bacteria > Pseudomonadati > Pseudomonadota > Gammaproteobacteria > Moraxellales > Moraxellaceae > Acinetobacter > Acinetobacter sp. YH12219. The sequence goes on along the minus strand of NZ_VPDC01000031.1, from coordinate 13,824 downwards.
CGAACAAGTGGCGGGCAAAGGTGCAAAACAAAAGACCTTTAACCAAATTGAGCTTGAAACTGCAGCCCATTATGCCGCAGAAGATGCCCATGTGACCTATCGTCTGTATGAAGTACTCGATAAAAAGTTACAAGCCCATCCGGAACTGATCAATATTTTGCACAATATTGAAATGCCGGTTGCCCGTGTTCTAACCTCTATGGAAGAAAACGGCATTGAGCTAGATATGAACTTCCTCGACCAACTCGGTGTGGAATTTGCCAATACCATTCAAAATTTAGAAACAGAAATTACCGATCTTGCGGGTCAAAGCTTCAATGTCAGCTCACCAAAACAAGTTGGTGAGATTCTGTTTGATAAATTAGGTTTAAAAGGCGGTAAGAAGACCTCTACAGGTCAGTACAGTACCAGTGAAAGTGTCTTAGAAAAAATCGACCATCCGATTACCGACTTAATTTTGGAATATCGTGGTCTCTCTAAACTGAAAAGCACTTATACCGATGGTCTGTTAAAACAAGTGAATAATGACACACATCGTGTGCATACCAGTTACCACCAAGCTTTAACGGCTACAGGTCGTCTGTCATCTACCGATCCAAACTTACAGAACATTCCTGTCCGTGAAGATATTGGACGTCAAATCCGTAAAGCCTTTATTGCACCTGAAGGTCGCATTTTACTGGCAGCCGATTACTCGCAAATCGAATTACGTTTAATGGCGCATTTCTCGCAAGATCATGCATTGGTCGATGCTTTTAATCATGGACAAGACGTACATAAACGTACTGCGGCAGAAGTTTTGGGCATTCCACTCGATGAAGTGACCAGCAACCAACGTCGTCAAGCCAAAGCGGTGAACTTCGGTCTGCTCTATGGCATGTCAGAATTCGGTTTGACTCGTCAATTAGGTTTCACTCGAGAAGAGTCGCGTAACTATATTGGTAAATACTTCCAACGCTACCCTGGTGTTTTGGAATATATGGAACGTACTCGCCAAGTCGCACGTGAACAAGGTTTTGTGGAAACCATTTTAGGTCGTCGTCTGTATACACCGGACATTATGGCGAGCAACAAAATGGTGAAACAAGGCGCTGAACGCGCAGCGATCAATGCACCACTACAAGGTTCTGCGGCGGATATCATTAAACTAGCCATGATTGCAGTCGATAAAATCTTACCGAAAGATCAAGCCAAAATGTTACTGCAAGTACACGATGAATTGGTGTTTGAAGTTGATGCTGCAATTGCCGATGAACTGTCTGCCCAACTGACTGAAGTGATGCAATCTGTGTTGAAAATTTCCGTTCCACTGATTGTGGAAGTCGGTCAAGGTAATAACTGGGACGAAGCACACTAATTCATTCACGTTCATTCACACCTTTCTCCTTCTAGGAGGAAGGTTGGGATAGAGGTGAGATGTTTCTTAGTTAGTAAAAATATCTTGTTTTACACCTCATATTAAATCCACAAAAAAGGACGCCTCGGCGTCCTTTTTAATTTAACTCATCTTAGCTCAGATTAAAGACCAGTCAATAATGCAATTGCGACTTGCTTCATAATGGTTTCCGCAACCAACAATGCCAAAATCGCAAAAATTGGTGACAAGTCAATCATCCCCATATTTGGAAGAATACGGCGGAATGGCGCAAGTAGCGGTTCTGCCAATTCTTGAACCACTTCAATATAAGGCGAACGTGACTGACTAAACATCACGACCCAACTCAAAATAATCGATGCAAAAATTAAGTAACGACAGAAACGGATTAAATCCTGAATCATGGTCACAAAGGTCATAATAATCAGATGGAATGGACTATTCACCGCCACGCCAGACAAATACATCAAACCAAACATTTTTAACAAATACAGAATCACCACCAACACCAATGCTGCGGTATTCACTCGACCTTTGGCCAAAGTAGGGAAAATTCGGCTAAAGATATCGACAATTTTTGTTGCTTTTGCTGTTGCCAAAACCACAGGGTTATATGGACTCACGGCAGCAAGCTGCATTAAAAAACGGAAAAATACGAGCAAAATTGCAACGTTAATAATGATTCCAAAAATTTGAGCAGAGCCCATACTTGAACTTTCCTAAATCAAATCGAATTATTTGGTGCTTTCGCTTAACTCTTGTGCCAACTCTTGGCTACGCTTTTGCGCTGCGGCTAAAGCGGCCTGAATATTTTGTGAAATTTGAGCATGATCAAATACTTCAATCGCAGCTTGTGTTGTACCGTTTGGAGAGGTTACATTTTTACGCAACTCCGCAGGACTGTTGGCACTGGTAATCGCCATTTGTGCAGCGCCCAATGCAGTTTGCAAGGTTAGCGCTGTAGCTACCTTTTCATCCAAGCCCATGTTTTTACCTGCACGGATCATACTTTCCATCATATAGAAAAAGTATGCAGGACCTGAGCCAGAAACAGCTGTTACTGCGTCAATCTGCGCTTCTGAGTTTACCCAAAGTGTTAAACCCGTTGAAGCCAAAACTTGACTTGCAAGATCACGATCTTCAGCTGAAACCGCTTCACCTGCATATAAGCCATGCGCACCGGTTTGAACTAAAGCCGGTGTATTTGGCATGACACGAACAATACGCTCTGTGCCTAATAGTTTTGAAATCGTTGCAATTTCTGCACCTGCAACAATTGAAATCACCAACTTCCCTTCTAGCAAACCTTGTAATGGTGCCAAAACTTTTGCCAACACCTGAGGTTTAACTGCAAAAAGAACAATGTCAGCATCTCGAATTGCCGCAACATTATCATCGGTCACATGCAAATCTTTTTCAGCCAAAAGCTCACGTACTTTTTCTACGGGATCTGAAACTGTAATACGTGTAGTCGGGACACCACGTGCAATTAGGCCACCAATTAAAGCCTGTGCCATGTTGCCGCCACCAATGAAACTGATATTACAATTTAGAATTGCGCTCATGATTGAAGATCCGATATTGCAGATTTAGCGTTAAGAGATAATGTCGGTTGCCAGCCAGCTTGAGTACAAAATTCAGACTGCGCCAACCAAAAGCCCTGAGGCGTAAAGACGCCTAGCATAACATTATCTCGGCTTAATATTTGAATAGTATGACGCTGCCATGGAAAAATTTGCGCCTGCTGAATGGCTTTTTTCAAAGGCCAACTTCCGACACGACCATATAAATGAATTTTTTCGCCGCCAAGGCGTGGGCGTATCTGCAGTTGCTGCCCCAATAATTCAGGTGATAAGCCAACCTCTGAGGGTTGAATCACGAAATGTCCGGCAGGCAACTTGAGGCACTGACCTGCAACACAAGTTACAACCTCAACCTCTTGAATGGGTTCAGTTGGCAGATATTCCGCTTTGGCAATCCGATGAAGTTGCTGTTGAAAGCGCAGATAATAAAATCCATTCCAGTGTAATGCCGCTTGCGAGTCTTCGCGTGAGCCAATCACTTCTGAAAATAAACGCTGTACCATTTCAAAACTTGGACGATATTGCCCCTCACCTTTCATCCAGTGCGATAACAACTGACGCTGACGTGCCAGACTGAGCTGTTGTAGAGCCACCAAAGATAACGCTTGCGATGAGCCGCAGACTGCTAAATCTTGTTGTAATACCTCGTTTAAAATTTCATCTGCATCTTGCATCAAGTAACTGGTTCGACTCAGAGCTTGCTGCATTTTAGGAAATCGCTCACTGAGTAGCGGCCACAAAATTTCACGACTCCACGCACGGTCATAGTCGGTATCAAAATTGGTGAGGTCTTGAATATTTTGCACATGCAGCTGTGCTGCCCATTGGCAAATTTGCTCACGTGAAAGATCTAATAGCGGACGCCATAATGTAAAATCTTCACGTACATCGAATTTTTTCATCGCAGCAAGGCCATGGACACCAGCACCTGAAAGTAGCCGTAACATCAATGTCTCCGCCTGATCTTGCTGATGATGTGCGAGTACCAATATTTCATCTGCTTGTAAATGTTGGCGAAAGGCTTGATAGCGGGCCGAGCGTGCTTGATTTTCAAGGTTACCTTGCGCAACCTGAACTTTTTGTATGATGAATGGCAAATTCAGCGCTTTACATTGAGCACGTACAAATTCGCCCCAAGCATGACTACAATCTTGTAATTGGTGATCAATATAAATCACCCGTATTTTTTCAGGGCACAAAAACGACATAAGATGCAGCAGCAACATGGAGTCCATGCCACCACTACATCCTATTAAAAATCGGCTTTGTTCAGGCAGCGCCTGAATTTGACTTAAGCAATCAGCCCTAAATTGTCGCTGCCAAACTTCATTAAACGCTGGTAACGCGCTTCGCATCGTTCGTTTGCATCCATTGGTTGCAGTTCTTCTAGAGCTTGTTTCAAGACCACTTTCAAATCCTGCATGACTTTTTCAGGGTTTAAATGTGCGCCTTCCGCTTCGTCCACCACATATTCTACAATGCCCATCTTCTGCAATTTATCTGCCGTCAATGCCAATGCTTCACTTGCTTGTTCTGCTTTTTCTGCAGTTTTCCACAAAATAGATGCACAGCCTTCAGGTGAAATTACTGAATAAATACTGTGAGATAGCATAATCACACGGTCAGCTACGCCAATACCGAGCGCACCACCCGAGCCTCCTTCACCCAATACCGTTGCTACTACAGGCACTTTAAGTGAAGACAGCTGAGCCAAACTAGTTGCAATTGCTTCGGCCTGACCACGCTCTTCTGCACCCACACCTGGGTACGCACCCATGGTATCAATAAAGGTAAAGACTGGCAGATTAAAACGCTCGGCCATATCCAATAAACGCTGTGCTTTACGGTAACCTTCGGGGTTACTCATACCAAAATTATGTTGTAATTTTTCACGTGTACTACGACCACGGTGCTGACCTACAATCATCACAGGCTGACCATCTAAACGAGCCAAACCACCAATCATCGCTCCGTCATCACCAAATAGGCGGTCACCGTGCAAAGCATCGAACTCTGTAAAAATTTCGCCAACATAATCCAAAAACTGCGGACGTTCAGGATGACGTGCGATCTGAACCGTAGTCCAGGCTTTAGATTGAGCTGCTTTATTTTTCATAGGTCGATCATTATCCCTAACTTAACTGGTCTGTTAATTGATAAATTGTTCCGACTGGATATTCAGTTCAATATCCCAATGCTTAAATTGCAGTTGCTCATCATGCAAGTCTGCAACCAACAAAGGCCACTGTTTGGCATCACCAGAAACACTAAGTTGCCATTGTTGCGCATTGTCCACGCTTAATTCAATGGCAGGAAGCATCTCATCGCTGCGACTATGATTTAATAAAACTGCTAAACGAAGCAATAGACATAAGTAAACAAGTTTGTTACCACCGACTTTCATCACATCAACACGTGCATCACTGCGTAACTTACGACGATGATGCGCCACTAAATGCGACAAATGATTTTGATCAATTTGTGAGAAACCCGGAATATCCGAATGTTGCAGTAAATAAGCACCATGACGATGGTATCCACTATGACTGATCGCTAAGCCAATTTCATGCAAATACGCTGCACGACGCAGTAAATCACTGTCATCACTGGTCAAATTCAGTGCGGTCGCCACACCATTAAACAGTTGTTGAGCGGTATTTACCACACGTTCAGCTTGTTTCATATCTGCGTTGTAGCGCCCCATCAACGCATGTACAGAACGATCTCGAACATCTTCATGTTGGAAACGACCCAAGAGGTCATACATCACGCCTTCACGTAATGCGCCATCCGAATAGACCAATTTATCGATATTCAGCACATCAAAGACGGCATATAAAATGGCAATACCGGCTGGCAAAACTGCTCGACGGTCTTCTTTTAGACCATCAAATTCCATTTCATTGACATGCTTATATTTAAGCAATTTATCTTTGAGTTTAAATAAACCGTCACGTGTCAGTTCTTCCTGATCGTTGCTCCAGCCCATATTGACACAAATCTGACGACACGCTTTGATCGTGCCACTTGAACCGACAACAGTATCCCAGCCCGCAGCTTTATAAGTGTTGGCAATGCCTGCGATTTCCTTGCGAGCAGCATTTACCGCTTTATCAAAACTTTTCAGGTTAATTTCACCATCAGCAAAAAACGCTTTGGTAAAAGCGACACAGCCCATTTGCACAGATTCTGTATGAATCGGTTCAAACTCTTCACCAATAATCAACTCTGTTGAGCCCCCACCGATATCAATCACAAGGCGGCGACCACTATTTGCCATAGTATGTGAAACCCCTAAATAAATTAGACGGGCTTCTTCACGACCAGCAATGATTTCAATTGGTTTTGGTAAAATTTCAGCGGCTTTTTGAATAAATTCATGACCATTTTTTGCTTGACGCAAGGCATTAGTCGCCACAATACGTAAACGGTTGGCTTGTACAGGATTTAAACGCCCCACAAAACGTGCTAGGCAGGCTAATCCTCGTTGCTGTGCGGCTTCAGTCAAATTTTTATTTTCGTCTAGACCTGCGGCAAGCTGTACTTTTTCTGACATTGATGCAACTTTTTTCACTTCACCATGGTCTACGCGTGCGATAGCCAAGTGGAAGCTGTTCGATCCCATATCGATAGCAGCAAGTAATTCTTCATCAATCAAAAAATCAGACATTATTCAAAAAAACCTGTTCAGAATTGTGCTTAGATTAATTCACATACATGTAATTTAAAAGCCATTTATGAGTAGTTCGGGCGGAACTTATCGATTTTTTATCTGAAGCAATGATAGTCATACACGATCATCGGCATCGTGATCATCCATTAGACAAACTCGCCATTCAGGTCGAAAATTTGCATAACCCCCTACATTGTTATAGTTGGCTATGTAATACTTATAAACATAGAGTCAACTTAAAAATTAATTCCGGAGCAAAATCCATGTCTGGCAATATCGTAAATACAACTGATGAAAACTTCCAAGCCGATGTACTAGAGTCTGATACTCCTGTACTTGTAGATTTCTGGGCAGGTTGGTGTGCTCCTTGTAAAGCCATTGCACCTGTACTTGAAGTACTTTCAACTGAGTTTGAAGGCAAAGTTAAAATCGTTAAAGTAGACGTAACTTCTTGCGAACAAACAGCTGTAAACTACAACATCCGTAACATTCCTGCATTATTAATGTTTAAAAACGGCGAAGTTGTAGCAACCCAAGTCGGTGCAGCACCAAAATCTAAATTGACAGCTTTCATCGAAGAAAACATCTAATATTTTTTCGATAAAAACACTCGAAAATACGCTGTTTTACACAGCGTATTTTTTTGGTTGATAAATTGACAAATGCTGTGTTCTCTCTTATATTGTTTACTCAAGAAATTAAGGATCTCAAATCCTGTCATTTTCTTACAACACAACACATAAAATGCCGCTCGGCAACAGAATTGTTTTTCACATCTCTCTTCATATAACGAATCAGATCTCTGAATTGTTTTGTGCAAACCAATTGCTATCGTTTCTTGCATGATCGCGGCACATTTGTTGCTCCCTTTTCCAACCTGTACCTCAGAATTTTAGATTCTATCTGACCACCTATGAACTTAACCGAACTCAAGAAAAAACCGATTGGCGAACTCATCAAGATTGCCGAGTTTATGGGCCTCGAAGGAATGGCTCGTAACCGTAAGCAAGATATTATTTTTGCCATCTTAAAGCGCCACGCAATGAACGGCGAAGAGATTTTTGGTGATGGCGTTCTAGAAATTCTGTCGGACGGCTTTGGTTTCTTACGCTCTGCAGCGGGTTCTTACCTAGCCGGCCCTGACGATATCTATGTGAGCCCATCACAAATCCGTCGCTTCAACCTTCGTACTGGTGACACTATTACAGGTACGATTCGTCCACCTAAAGAAGGCGAACGTTACTTTGCATTATTAAAAGTTAATCAAATTAACTACGACACACCCGAAAACTCACGTAATAAGATTCTTTTCGAAAACTTAACACCTTTATTTCCAACCGAACAATTGGTAATGGAATTAGGTAATGGTACAACAGAAGACTTAACTGCGCGTGTCGTTGACTTGGTTGCTCCGATTGGTAAAGGTCAACGTTCAATTATCGTTGCACCGCCAAAAGCGGGTAAAACCATGTTGTTACAAAACATCGCTCAGTCGATTGTTCGTAACAATCCTGAATGTTTCTTGATTGTCCTTCTGATTGACGAACGTCCTGAAGAAGTAACAGAAATGGAACGTACTGTTCGTGGTGAAGTGGTTGCTTCAACATTCGATGAATCACCAGCTCGTCACGTACAAGTTGCAGAGATGGTGATTGAAAAAGCGAAACGTCTTGTAGAACACAAAAAAGATGTAGTGATTTTGCTTGACTCAATTACTCGTTTAGCCCGTGCTTACAACACCGTGATTCCGTCATCTGGTAAAGTTCTTACTGGTGGTGTGGATGCCCATGCTTTAGAACGTCCAAAACGTTTCTTCGGTGCAGCACGTAATATCGAAGAAGGTGGTTCACTGACAATTATCTCAACTGCGTTGATTGAAACTGGCAGTAAGATGGATGAAGTGATCTACGAAGAATTCAAAGGTACAGGTAACCAAGAAATTACCCTAGACCGTCGTATTGCTGAAAAACGCGTGTTCCCTGCGATGAACATCAAAAAATCAGGTACACGTCGTGAAGAGCGTTTGATGTCTGAAGATAACCTACGTAAAGTTTGGATTTTACGTAAATTGCTTCATACACAAGACGAACTTGCAGCGATGGAATTCTTGCTTGATCGCATGAAAGAAACCAAAACCAATGATGATTTCTTCGATCAAATGAAACGTAAAGCATCCAACTAAGTTGAATGTTTGACTGAAAAGGCCATCTATAACGATGGCCTTTTTATTTGGTTGACTTTAGTTACACAAAGAAACATTTGATAGATCTCCATGTAAACTTATTTTCAAGTTTATGATTATAAAAAATATATGTTAAAAAACCCTATTCTTTTTAGTAGTTTATTTGCTATTTCGCCAATATAAAACTTTCTCTTAATTGTTATTTTCTGTTAAAAAATGGCCGTTTTTCACCTATTTTTAACGGTTTTTTCAAAGTCACTAGTAGCATTTCAAAATACTCAGTGATAGCATACACGCAGACCAGTTAGACTGCTCTATGCATTTTTAATACCTATTCAAATTAGGCATAATAAAAGCACACAACAGACTAACGCAGGTTATTTTTTAATCTCATATTTTAGAGAGTGATGCCATGTTATTCAAAAAAATCGCTATTGCTGCTGCAGTTGCTACTACTTTAGCTTTCGTTGGTTGTGCTAAAAAAACTGAAGAAGCTGCTCCTGCTGCTGCATCTGAAGCTGCTGCTTCTGAAGTAGTTGCTGCGTCTGACGCTGCTGCTGTTGAAGCTTCTGCTGCTGCTTCTGAAGCTACTGCTGCTGCTTCTGAAGCTACTGCTGCTGCATCTGAAGCTACTGCTGCTGCTTCTGAAGCTCAATAATCTAACCGATTATTCAGCACAAAAAGAGAGCCCTATGGCTCTCTTTTTTATTGCCTCAAACTTTAAACCCTAGTTCATAAAAAGAGCTAAAATTCAAAATACTAAGCCTATGCTTATTGAAAAATAAAAACTGACAATTTAGCTAAAGGAAAGCCACAATCAACCTCTACGACAACTCAACTCAACTCAACTCAACTCAACTCAACTCAAGTATATCGTCTCACTTTAAAACGAATATTCTTCAACATGAATTGTGCGATAGATGATGAGCACTGCGCCTCCTAAATCAAAGGAAAAAAAAGCAGATCAATCGATCTGCTCATTTCCAACACGTTGACGGAATTTTTGTCCCGCACGGAAGGTCACTACACGACGGGCAGAAATCGGAATTTCTTCACCCGTTTTCGGGTTACGGCCTGGGCGTTGACGTTTATCACGCAACTCGAAGTTACCGAAACCTGAGAGTTTAACTTGTTCCCCAGAGATTAGCGCTTGGCTAATCTCATCGAAGAATAACTCGACCATTTGTTTTGCTTCACGACGGTTTAAACTCGTGAGCTCACTTAAATGATCAGCCATTTCTGCTTTTGTTAATGCTGTCATGAAGCCCTCAATGTCGCCTGGTAAGTGTTTTCCAACACCTGAAGTATGTTATCCATACCGGTTTTGATTTCAGCATCTTCTAATGTACGTGTTGGATGTTGCCATTGAATTGCAAATGCCAATGAGCGCTTGCCTTCTTCGACACCTTGACCAGTGTACACATCGAATAACCAAACTGCGTCTAAAAGCTCACCGCCGGTTTTTTCGATAAGTTGCTGAATTTCACTAACATTAATCTTATCACTAATTAAAAGCGCAATATCACGTCGAACCGACGGAAAACGTGATAATTCTGTAAAATTAGATACATAAGTTTGCAAAACAGCCGATTGATCCAATTCAGCGACCCAAGTAGTCGCCAAATCCAACTCATCTTCTAAAGATGGGTGTAAACGACCAAAGTAACCAATTGATTGACCATTGACTAAGATTTCAGCAGATTGACCTGGATGCAACCAGGTACGCTCTGAACGTACATATTCAACATTTAAACGTGCAGAATTTAAAATCTCTTCTACATCGCCTTTAAAGTCAAAGAAATCCATTGGCTGTGCTTTACCATGCCAAGATTCAGTCGTACGCGAACCTGTTGCAACTAGTGCAAAGGTTGGTATCTGTTTGAGATCATGAATGCTGTTCGCACCTTGATAATCAAAACGTAGACCAAGCTCATAGAAACGCACACGGTTTTGTTGACGGTTCACGTTGTATTGCACACATGGGATCAAACTTGATAATAAGGTTGAACGCATCACTGCAAGGTCGCTAGAAATCGGGTTTGCAAGCGCTAGTGGTTGAACCTGTGGATTCAATTGTTTCTCTAGTTTCGCATCTGCAAAGCTAAAGCTAATTGCTTCTTGATAACCCAAAGCCACTGCAGTTTGACGTAACTGAACCAATTCAAATTGGTCTTGGTATTTCGCCAGTTTGACATCAATCACCGGCAAGCTAATTTGAATATTGTCGTAACCGTGAATACGTGCCACTTCTTCGATGAGGTCTTGATAAATCGCCATATCAAAGCGGTGTGATGGCGGTACAACTGTCCACTCACCTTCTGCTTTCACAGTGACATTGCAACCCAAACGCGTTAAAGCATCGGTAATAAATGCAGATTCAACTTTATAACCAAGCAGTTGATCGACTTGCGCTTGGTTCAGTTCAATGGCTTCACGTTTTGGTAATAGCTCTACTTTTTCAGCAACAGTAATTGGACCAAACTCACCACCAGCTAAATCAGCGATAAGTTGAGAAGCACGGTGCATTGCCGTCATCGGCAATTCAAAGTCTACACCGCGTTCATAACGCTGAGATGCATCAGTATGCAAACCAAAACTACGTGCACGACCTGCGATATAGAGTTGATCAAAGAACGCCGACTCAAGGAAAATTTCAGTGGTATCATCAGAAACGGCTGAACTTAGACCGCCCATGATCCCTGCAATCGCCAAAGCTTTTTGATCATCCGCAATCACCATCACGTTTTCAGATAATTTAACTTCTTGTTCATTCAACAACGTTAACTTTTCTGCTGCTGTTGCTTGGCGTACACGAACTGCCCCTTCAACTTTACCGCCATCGAATGCATGTAAAGGTTGACCCAATTCCATTAAAACGTAGTTGGTAATATCGACCAAAATACTGTGCTGACGAATGCCTGCACGAGCTAATGCACGCTCCATCCACTCAGGAGTTGGTGCTTTGGTATTGACGTTTTTGATCACTCGACCTAAGTAACGTGGGCAACCATCAGTTTCAACAACAACTTTCTTCTCATCAGTAATTGTTGCAGCAACTTCTTTAATTTCAGGGGCAGTCACAGGGAGTTGATTAATCACACCAATTTCACGTGCAATACCACGAATACTGAAGCAGTCACCACGGTTTGGCGTGATGCTGATATCAATCACATTGTCATCAAGATCTAAATATTCACGCACATTTACACCAACAGGTGCATCGGCAGGAAGCTCTAATAGACCGTCGATTTTGTCTTCAAGATCAATTTCAGACGCACCGCACAGCATGCCTTGTGATTCAACACCACGAAGCTTGCCTTTTTTGATTTTGAAATCGCCCGGAAGTACTGCACCAATGGTTGCTACAGGAGCTTTCATGCCTACACGCACGTTTGGAGCACCACAAACGATTTGTAACGGCTCGCCTGAACCGATGTTTACAGTAGTGACACGTAAACGGTCAGCATCGGGATGTTGAACCACTGTTAAAACTTCACCGACTACTACACCAGTAAATGGTTTTGCAGCAGGAGATAAATCATCAACTTCTAAACCTAACATGGTCAGTTGGTCAGAAAGTGTATCGCTATCAATGGCTGGGTTAACCCATGTGCGCAACCAATTTTCGCTAATTTTCATTGTATAAAAACCTATTAATTCTAAATTTCTAATCCCCTCTAGCGCCCCTTTAAAGAAAGAGGACGAACCCTAAGTCATGATGGACACCCCCTCTCCTTTTAGGAGAGGTTAGGGAGAGGTATAAAACTGTTTAAGCAAATTGGCGTAAGAAACGCACATCATTTTGGTAGAACATACGCAGGTCATTAATGCCGTAACGCAACATGGCAAAACGCTCTACACCTAAACCGAAGGCAAAGCCTTTGTATTTTTCTGGGTCGATGCCAGCGGCTTGTAAAACGTTTGGATGCACCATACCGCAGCCCAAAACTTCCAACCATTTACCACGTTCATCCATGATATCCACTTCCGCACTTGGCTCTGTAAATGGGAAATAAGATGGACGGAAACGTACTTTCAAATCTTTTTCAAAGAATTCATTTAGCAAGTTCACTAACAAACCTTTAAGTTCTGCAAAGCTAGTGTTTTCAGCCACATACAGACCTTCGATTTGATGGAACATTGGAGAATGCGTTTGGTCCGAGTCACAGCGATAAACACGACCAGGACACACAATACGGATTGGAGGCTGCTGAGTTTCCATCGTACGAATTTGCACGCCTGAGGTATGCGTACGAAGTAAATGATTCGCATCAAAATAGAAAGTGTCGTGCATCGCACGTGCAGGATGATGACCCGGAATGTTCAATGCTTCAAAGTTGTGATAATCATCTTCAACTTCTGGACCGGTCGCAACAGTAAAGCCAGCTTTGGTAAAGAATTGGCAAATACGTTCTTGAACTTGAGTCACAGGGTGAATACTACCCACCGTTTGACCACGGCCGGGTAAAGTAATATCAATCGTTTCGCTAGCAAGCTTTTGTTCTAATGCAGCTTTTTGTAATTCAGCTTGACGAGCAGTCAGTGCGCCAGTAATCGATTCACGAACGGCATGAATTTGAGCACCAAAAACTTTACGTTCTTCTGGGTCCATTTTACCGAGCGACTTCGATTGTTCCGCGAGCTGGCTTTTCTTCCCTGTAAATTGCACTCGCACTTGGTCGAGTGTAGCAAGGTCCTCTGCTGCTGCAATCGCAGCGAGCGCTTCAGTGGTCAGGGCTTCCAGTGACATAGTAACTCTCAAAGCAACAATTTAAAAAAATAATATAAACCCCTTATTCTAACAGTTTTTAGCCGTTATGATGAAGCGCATTCACAAGTTAAAATTGCATTAGCATCAAGTTTTAAAAAAAGTATAAGATAAACCTCTGTACACGACAAATTTCACAGAACCCTTATCCTATCAGGATTCTGCTTTCTTAAAATTGCCAAAATTTCCTTAAACTCTTCTTTTTTCCCAAAACCAATTAAACGCTGAATCGCCATTTGAACA